>NZ_LNCE01000056.1:0-70920 GCF_001445815.1 Janthinobacterium sp. Ant5-2-1
GAGTTACACAAACCCTATCAAAATGTACGGACGGGCTTCTCTCTGAATCGGGCAATTCCGTACCACTTATACAATCTTTATTATGTTTCAGCTTGCTTGGCTAGCATAATTAAAATACACGGCCGAGCAGGCGTCACTTCAGAAGTCAATATCAACGATGACTACTTTCGTGCGACATTCTCTGAGGTAGAAAAAATACCTTGCATGCTTCTCCCCGATGAAATGGAAAAACCACTTCCGATAGTAGTGCGAAAAAATAATGAAAATTATCGACTTGAATTTCCTGGAAAAAAGGAGATACTCAATCGATATCCTCATATAGCCGATGTTAGTCTTGAGACTAGGATTGGAGTATGGGATCGCGGCATTGCTCCACCATATATGCAAGAGTCCAAATAGGAAGATATTAATTTACAAAAGTAAGAGACCGCTTTTTGCAACAGAACCCCTTGGTCACATCGCTGTCCGAATTGTCAATGTATGAGTTTATGCTTCACCGGCTACCATAGTCGCTAAACTGCATAACAACCCGCCCCCGCGTGCATCCGCACGCGGACTTCGGCAACATGCACTGCATGAACGCCGACCTGTCCGACCTCCTCCGCTTGCTGCAAAACCTGATCCGCCTGGGCACCATCGCCGAGGTCAAAGGGGCCAAGGCGCGCATACGGCTCGGGCCGACGCTCACCACCGAATGGCTGAACTGGGCCACTCCACGCGCCGGCAGCACGCGTACCTGGTCGGCGCCTACAGTCGGCGAACAGGTGATCGTCTTTTCCGCAGGCGGCGACCTGACGCGCGGCATCATCTTGCCCGCCCTGTACTCGCAGGAATTTGACGCGCCCGAGTCCAACGACAGCATCCACACCACACACTACCCCGACGGCGCCGTGCTGCAGTACGACCAAGCGGCCCACGCGCTGACGGCCCTACTCCCCGGCGGCACTGCCACCATCACAGCCGACAAGGTGACGTCGAACGCGCCCAGCACCATCTGCACGGGCGATCTGACTGTCATGGGCAATTTGCTTGTCGAGCAAGCGACCACCGTCAACGGCGCCACCGCCCTGAACGGCGGCGTGAACGCCAAGGCCGGCGCCGCTGGCGGCGTGACCATGGCCGTGCAAGGCACGATCAAAGCCAGCGACGACGTGCTGGCCGGCGCCATCAGTCTGGCCAAGCATACGCACGGCGGCGTCAGGGCCGGCGGCGACCAGTCGGGCGGGCCGCAAGCATGATGGGCATGCACGCCGCCACCGGGCGCAGCCTGACGGGCCTGGGCCACCTGCGCCAGTCCGTGACCGATATTCTCACCACGCCAATGGGTTCGCGCATCCGGCGCCGCCGCTATGGTTCCGAAGTACCCGAGCTGATCGACCAGCCCTTGAACAGCGCCACGCAGTTGCGCATCTACGCGGCAACTGCCTTTGCCCTGCGCCGCTGGGAACCGCGCCTGCAGCTCGCCAGCGTGCAGTTCACGCGCAACACGGACGGCGCTATCACCTTGCTGCTCGATGGCACGGCCAACGGCCAGGGCATCACCCTGGCCGTGCCCGTCAAGCAAGGCGGCGTCGTATGAGCACGCCCATCGACCTGACCCAATTGCCGGCGCCGAGCGTGGTCGAGGTGCTGGACTTCGAAGCCATCCTCGCCACCCGCAAAGCGCATCTGGTCAGCCTGCTGCCGGAAGCCGAGCGCGCCGCCGTCACGGCCCTGTTGGAGCTGGAATCGGAACCGGCCACCAAGCTGCTGGAAGAGAACAGCTATCAGGAAACCATCCTGCGCAACCGCGTCAACGAGGCGGGCAAGGCCGTCATGCTGGCGTTTGCCCTTGACGGCGACCTGGACCAGCTGGGCGCCAACGTCAACGTGGCGCGCCTGGTCATCACGCCGGCCAATCCCAATGCCCTGCCGCCCGTGCTTGCGGTCATGGAAGACAACGACGCCTACCGCCTGCGCATCCAGGAAGCGCCGGACGGCCTGTCCGTGGCCGGCCCGAAAGCCTCCTACGAATTCCACGCCCGCAGTAGCGACGGCCGTGTCAAGGACGCAAGCGCCACCAGCCCCGCGCCGGCGCACGTCACCGTCACGGTGCTGGCCAACGATGCCACCGGCATTCCCAGCGCCGAACTGCTGGCCATCGTGGCGCGCGCGCTCAACGCCGAGGAAGTGCGCCCCCCTGGGAGACCGCTTGAGCGTGCAAGCCGCCCAGGTCATCGACTACCAGATCGAAGCCACCTTGTTTATCGGCGTCGGCCCCGAAGTACCAATCTTGCTGGACGCCGCGCGCGCCAACGCCGTGCGCGTGTCGCAGCCGCGCCGCCCGCTGGGCCACAGCATCTATCGATCCGCCTGCAGCGCCGCCGTGCACGTCGAAGGCGTGCGCAAGGTCGTGCTGGCCAGCCCGGCAGCGGACATCGAACTGAACGCCACACAGGCCGCCCGCTGCACGGCCATCAAGCTCAATGTCGTGGTACTCGATGAATAAGCTCGTGTCCACCTTGCCGCCCAATACCACGGCGCTGGAACGCGCCATTGCCGTGGCCTGCGCCGAGCTGGTCAACGTGCCCGTGCCGCTGCGCGACCTGTGGAACGCCGACCGCTGCCCCGTCAATCTGCTGCCGTTTCTGGCCTGGGCCTGTTCCGTCGACCGCTGGGATGATGCCTGGCCCGAATCGATCAAGCGCGGCACCATCAAGGCGTCCTACTTCATTCACAAGCACAAGGGCACGATTGCCGCCGTGCGCCGCGTGGTCGAGTCCCTGGGCTATTTGATCCGCATTACCGAATGGTGGCAAACCACGCCGGCCGGCGTGCCGGGCACCTTCCGCCTCGACGTGGGCGTGCTGGACACGGGCATCACGGACGCCATGTTTCAGGAAATGGAACGCCTGATTGCCGACGCCAAGCCTGTCAGCCGTCACATGACGGGCCTGGCCATTTATCTGGAAAGTCGCGGCAACGTCTACGCGGGCGCTTGCGCCTACCACGGCGACAGCATGACCGTGTATCCCTGGATCGCGGAAACCATCGAAGTGCGCGGCACGCTGTTACAAAGCGGCGCATCCCATACCATCGACACTCTCACCATCTATCCATGAGCACATACTTTGCCATCCTGACCGAAGTGGGCGAGGCCAAGCTGGCCAACGCCATCGCCCTGGGCCAAACCCTGAAACTGAAAAGCCTGGCCGTGGGCGACGGCAATGGCAATCTGCCCATGCCCGTGCGTACGCAAAAAGCGCTGGTGCGCGAGGTGCGCCGCGCCGGCCTGAACCAGCTGAGCATTGACCCGGCCAACGCCAGCCAGATCATCGTCGAGCAGGTGCTGCCCGAGGACGTGGGCGGCTGGTGGATACGCGAGATCGGCATCTTCGACGAGGCCGGCGACCTGTGCGCGGTGGCCAACTGCCCACCCAGCTACAAACCCCAGATGCTTGAGGGCAGCGGACGCACGCAAGTGGTACGCATCGTCCTGATCGTCGCCAGCACGGCCGCTATCGAGCTGAAAATCGACCCATCCGTCATTCTGGCCACGCGCAAGTATGTCGATGAGCAGGCCGGCAGCGTGCTCGTCCACGCTGATCGGCAACTGGCTGCGCATCTGGCCGCCGCCGATCCGCATCCGCAACTGGCGAAACGCTCGTATGTCGATGAACAGGCCGGCAGCGTGCTTGTCCACGGTGAAAAGCAACTGGCTGGGCACCTGGCTGCTGCTGATCCGCATCCGCAACTGGCACAACGCAGCTACGTCGATGAGCAGGCCGGCAGCGTCCTCGTCCATGCTGGAAAGCAACTGGCTGCGCACCTGGGCGCCGCTGACCCACACCCACAACTGGCGCATCGCAGCTACGTCGACGAACAGGCCGGTAGCGTGCTCGTCCATGGTGAACAACAACTGGCTGCGCACCTGGGCGCCGCTGACCCGCACCCGCAGCTGGCACACCGTTCCTATGTCGACGAACAGGCCGGCAGTGTGCTCGCTCATAGTGAACAGCAACTGGCGGCCCACCTGGGCGCCGCTGACCCACACCCGCAACTGGCGCATCGCGCCTATGTCGACGAGCAGGCCGGCAGTGTGCTCGTGTATGGCGAAAAGCAGCTGACTGCGCACCAGGCCGCCGCCGATCCCCATCCGCAATACAGCATGAAGGCAGTGGCGACACTGCCGAAGTTCAATACTTCGAAAAAACTGGTGAATGCCGAATTTGTACAGCAGGAACAAGGCAATCTGGCTGGATTGAAAGGGATTGCCGTCTCGCGCCCGCTCGTCGCTGGCGACATCGGCCACGCTTTGTACTTCGTGAACGACGGCATCAATGTCACGCTCCCGCGCCCTGACAGCATTGCCAGTGGAAATATTGTCGGGCGCCGCCTGACATTTTTTGGCTACGCAACAGTGTCGGGCACCATTTCCCCCGGCGACGGCGCATTTCTCGGTTACGACGTAGGAAGCGTTCCGTCGTTGCTGGTCAAGCCAGGGCAATCGCTGTCCGTCGTTGCGACCAACGGCAGCACATGGCAAGTCATTGATTCCACCGCGGAGATGGGGCGAAACGCCGACTTTGCATCACGGCTGCTCAAGGATGGCTATCAACCTTTGCCAGGCGGGCTGATCATGCAGTGGCAAACCATCAGTGTGCCTGCCGCCACCACCGGCATCTCGACGAAAGATTTTTCCTTTCCGATTGCATTTAAAGAAGCAGCGTTTGGATGCACGGCGTCTATCTCCGGTATCGGCGCCAGCCCCGACTCAAATGCCTTCGTATCGGCCATGGCCAACTCCATCAACGGTGGCGTCGCGCAGAGCAACTACATCCACAGCAACGTTTCCATTTTCATCATTTCAATAGGTAAGTGACATGCCCCTCCATTACTCGCCGTCCACCGGCAATTTTTATCCCGATGAGATTAGCTATGCCAACCTGCCCGACGATCTGATCGAAGTGGACGACAAAGATTTCACCGCTGCGATGAGCCGGCCACGCGGACATACCTTTGCATTTAAAAAGGGCAAGCTTGTCATTTCGGCGCCAGTGCCGGAACTGTTTGCGACGCAGTTCAACGCGTATCTGGTCGGCGTCAGAAAAACGCGCGACGGCATTCTCAACCGCCTGGCGGGCATCGGCTTTGCCGCCATGGCCGACGGTGACGCGGATACCGTGCAGACCATCGCGGCAGCGCGCGCCTGGCTGCTCGACATCACCATCTGCCCGACGGTTGCCGCCGCGCAGGACATCGAGGTGCTGCGAGCGGCCGTCAGCGCCGAATACGTGCGCATCGCCGCCACCTTGTCCGACGAGGGGCGGCGCGCCTTCGCCGACGCCGGCATCACGCTGCCGGCATCTGTCACCCCGTAACGCCTCACCCACGCCCCATTCACCACCTACCAGGAGAACAATTTTGGCTACCGACTACCACCATGGCGTGCGCGTCATTGAAATTAACGAGGGTTCGCGCCCCATCCGTACCGTCTCCACCGCCGTGCTGGGCCTGATCGCCACAGCCGACGATGCCGATCCGGCCGCTTTCCCGCTCGACACGCCCGTGCTCGTTACCAACGTGCTGGCCGCCATGGGCAAGGCCGGCAAGACCGGTACCTTGTACCGCTGCTTGGCGGCCATCGCCGCACAGACCAAGCCCCTGACGGTCGTGGTGCGCGTGGCCGAAGGCGAGACGGAAGCGGAAACGACCACCAATGCCGTGGGCGGCGTGTCGCCTGACGGCAAGTACCTGGGCGCCAAGGCGCTGCTGGCCGCGCAAAGCAAACTGGGCGTGAAACCGCGCATCCTGGGCGCGCCGGGCCTGGACACCCAGGCCGTGACCAACGCCCTGGCCAGCGTGGCACAACGCCTGCGCGGCTTCGTGTATGCCTCGGCCTATGGCTGCGCCACCGTCACGGCGGCCACTACCTATCGCGGCCAGTTCGGCCAGCGCGAAGTAATGATGATCTGGCCGGATTTCGTGAACTGGGATACCGCCACGGACGCCGAGGCCAGTATGTCCGCCGTCGCTTACGCCATGGGCCTGCGCGCCAAGATCGACGAGGAAACGGGCTGGCACAAGACCCTGTCGAACGTCGTCGTCAATGGCCCGACCGGCATCACCAAGGACGTGTTTTTCGACCTGCAAGACCCGGCCACCGATGCCGGTGTGCTCAACGCCAAGGAAGTGACCACCCTGATTAACATGGGCGGCTACCGCTTCTGGGGTTCGCGCACGTGCGAGGAACCGGGCGGCTTCTTCTATTTCGAAAGCTATACGCGCACGGCCCAGGTGCTGGCCGACACCATTGCCGAGGCGCACTTCGCCTATGTCGATGTGCCCTTGCATCCGTCCCTGGTGCGCGACCTGCTGGAAAGCATCAACGCCAAGTTCCGCGACTTGAAACTGCAGGGTTACATCATCGACGGCCATGCCTGGTATGACGAGCAATACAACGACAAGACGGCGCTGAAAGACGGCAAGCTGGCCATCGATTACGACTACACGCCCGTGCCGCCGCTGGAAAACCTGAAATTCCAGCAGCGCATTACCGACCGCTACCTGGCCGACTTCGCCTCGCGCATCGCAGCGTAATCGCCATCACCACCCTGCCCGCGCCAGCGCGGGCGCATTGAATTACTGGAGAAATTATGGGCCTGCCCCGCAAACTGAAAAATTTTAACTTGTTCCAGAACGGCGTCTCCTTCATGGGCATGGTGCCCGAAGTCACCTTGCCGAAACTGAGCCGCAAGATGGAAGAGTACCGCGCCGGCGGTATGAGCGGCCCCGTGTCCGTGGACTTCGGCAACGAGGCGCTGTCGCTGGAATGGAGCGGCGGCGGCCTGATCGCCGAAGCCCTGAAACAGTACGGCGCGCACACGCACGGTGCCGTGCAACTGCGCTTTGCCGGCGCCTACCAGGAAGACGATGACGGCACGGTGGCGGCCGTCGAGGTCGTCGTGCGTGGCCGCTACAAGGAAATCGACATGGGCGGCGCCAAGATGGGCGACGACACGACGCACAAATACACGATGGCGTGCAGCTATTACAAGCTGATGATCGACGGCGCCACCGTCATCGAACTGGACTTCATGAGCGGCACCGAAAACTTCGGTGGCGGCGACACCAACGCGGCCATCCGCAAGGCCATCGGCCTGTAATCCCCCCTTTTACTTACCTCCACCCTACAAGGACTACACCATGAACAACGATACCCAAAACCAAGCCGTCATCGAGCTGGACGAGCCGATCAAACGCGGCGACACCTTCATCACCTCGCTCACCGTGCGCAAACCCAAGGCAGGCGCCCTGCGCGGCATTTCCCTGATCGAGCTGGCCAACCTGAACGTGTCGGCCCTGCAGATCGTGCTGCCGCGCATCACCGAACCGACCTTGACCGCGCACGACATCGCCAACATGGACCCGGCGGACCTGCTGGCCGTGGGCGCCGAGGTTGCCGGTTTTTTGGCGAGCAAAGCAGATCGCCTTTCGGTATCCCCGGCGAAGTAGAAGACGCCATGGCCGACATTGCCGGCGTCTTTCACTGGACGCCGGCAGCGATGGACGGCTTTACGATTGATGAACTGATGGCCTGGCGCGAACGCGCCCGGCAGCGAAGCGGAGCGGAGCGGAATAGATGGCTGGTCGGGATTTGAAATTACAGGTGGTATTTGCGGCACTGGACAAGATCACCGGCCCGCTGAAAAAAATCATGGGCGGTTCCAGCGACACGGCCAAGGCTTTGAGGGCGACCAGCGACCGCTTGCGCGAGCTGAACACCCAGCAGAGAAACTTGGGGAAATTCCGCGAACTGCATAGCGGTATCAATGCGACGCGTACCAAGCTCAAGGAAGCGCAGGACAAACTCAATGATCTTGCTGCGAAAATGAAGCAGACCACGACGCCCACGCGCGCCCTGACGCGCGAGTTTAACGCGGCAGTCAAAGTCACGCAGGCATTGACGCTGAAAGGCCGCGAACAAAGCCAGCAATTCCGCGTCCTGCGCACCAGCCTCAAAGAGGCCGGCATCGACACACGCCAGCTGGGCAAGGCGCAGGAATGGCTCAAGAACAGCATCCAGCTGACGAACGTTGAACTGGCCTCGCAACAAAAGCGCCTCGCCGCCTCCGCCGCCAAGCAGCAGCGCGTGACCAACGCCACCCAGCACGCCGACAAGTTGCGCAACAAGGCGGGCAACCTGGCCATGGCCGGCGCCGGGGCGACCGCCACGGGCGCCGTCATCGGCGCGCCCGTCGTCAAGGGGCTGAACGAGGCCAAGCATTATCAAACGGAAGTGGGCCGCGTCAACGCGCTGGGTCTGGGCGACAAGGTGTCGGCCGAGGCCGTCGCCTTCGCGCGCAATATGAAGACCTACGGCACCAGCCAGCTCGACAACCTGCAACTGATGCGCGATGGCATGAGTGCCTTTGCCGACGTGCACCATGCGGAAATGGTCGCCCCTACGCTGGCCAAGATGAAGTTTGCCAACCATGCTTTCTTTGGCGAGGCCGAAGGCGCCGACAACGAACGCAAGTTCATGGATATGCTCAAGGTGATCGAGCTGCGTGGCGGCCTGGAGAGCAAGGAAAAGTTCGAAGCCCAGGCCAATATCGTGCAACAGGTCATCACCGCCACGGGCGGGCGCGTCGGCCCGAATGAATGGCTGAACATGATCAAGACGGGCGGCATCGCGGCCAAGGGCTTGAAAGATGACGCCTTTTACTACCAGATGGAACCGCTGGTGCAGGAAATGAGCGGCAACCGCGTCGGCACGTCCCTGATGAGCGCTTACCAGAACTTGTATCAGGGCCGCACGACGAAGCGTTCGGCCAGGAAGCTGGAAGAGTTCGGCCTGATCGGCGACAAGAGCAAGGTCACGCATGATAAAGCGGGACAACTTTCCTTCCTCAATCCTGGCGCGCTGCTGGGTTCTGAGCTTTTCCGCGAAAACCAGTTCGAATGGATGGAAAAGGTACTGTTGCCGCAACTGGCCAAGAAAGGCATCAAAGACAAGAACCAGGTGCTCGACGCCATCGGCAGCATCTTTTCGAACCGCACCGCGTCGAACCTGTATTCGCAGATGTATTTGCAGCGCGGGCAAATCCACAAGAACGAAAAGCTCAACCGTGGCGCCGCCGATATCGGCAAGCTGGAAAAACTGGGCCGAGACTCGGCCGCCGGCAAGGAACTGGAAGCGCAGTCAAAATTAGCCAACCTCAAGCTCACCATGGGCGAAAAAATCCTGCCGCTGTATGCGCAGGGGCTGGAGCTGGCGATTTCCGCCGTCACGCGCCTGAATGGCTTCATGGAACGCAACCCGACCGTGGCCAAGGTCATGATTACCGCGTTTGCCGTGCTGGCCGGCCTGCTGCTGGTGCTCGGCCCGCTGATGCTGGGCATCGCCGCCATGATCGGCCCGTATGCCATGCTGCACGTCATGTTCGCCAAGATGGGCGTGACGGGCGGCGTGCTCACGCCCATCCTGCGCGGCCTGGGCGGCGCCTTCATGTGGGCGGGCCGTGCCGTGCTGTGGCTGGGCCGTGCTCTTCTGATGAACCCGATTGGCATCGCCATCACGGTCATCGCCGGCGCCGCCTTCCTGATCTACAAATACTGGGAGCCGATCAAGGGTTTCTTTGGCGGCCTGTGGTCAGACGTCAAGGCGGCGTTTGCCGGCGGCTTTACCGGCATCAATAGCCTGATCGCCGACTGGTCGCCGCTGGGCCTGTTCTATCACGCTTTTGCTGGCGTGCTGGGCTGGTTCGGCGTTGCGCTGCCTGCCAGATTCACCGACTTTGCAGCCAGTATCCGGGGCCGCCTCGCCAAGGGCCTGGCGCCGCTGGCCGGCTTCTTTACCGGCATCTGGTCGCACATCAAGACCGCCTTTGCCGGCGGCATTGGCGGCGTCAGCGCCCTGGTCGCCAACTGGACACCGCTCGCCCTGTTCTATCGCGCCTTCGCTGGCGTGCTGGGCTGGTTCGGCATCGTGCTGCCGGCCAAGTTCACCGACTTCGGTGCCAGCATCCTGCAGCGCATCACCGCATCCTGGGCGCCTATTTCCGCCTTCTTCGCCGATATCTGGTCGCGCCTGCGCACCGTCTGCGCCGGCGGCATGGGCAGCATCACGGCCCTGATCATCAACTGGTCACCCGTCGGCGTGTTCTATCAGGCGTTCGCGGGCGTGTTGAGCTGGTTCGGCATCAAGCTGCCGGCCCAGTTCACTGAGTTTGGCGCCAATATCCTGCGCGGCCTGGTTAACGGCATCACCGGTTCCATGGGCGCAGTCAAGGACGCCATCAGCAATGCCGGGTCCAGCACCATTGCCTGGTTCAAGGAAAAGCTGGGCATCCACAGCCCGAGCCGCGTGTTTGCCCAGCTCGGCGACTACACCATGCAAGGCCTGGCCGTGGGCCTGGACCGCAGCGAGGGCGCGCCGATTGCCAAGGTATCGGGCCTGGCGCAGCGCCTGACGCAACTGGGCGCGGGCATCGCCATCGGCACGGCCACCGCCCTGCCCGCGAGCGCCTTCGACACGCGCGCGCCGCTGCCCGTGGGCGGGTTCGGCGCTGGCATGACGATTCAAGGCGACAAGATCGAAATCACCTTCAACGTGCAGGCCGGTACCGATCCCCAGGCCATCGCGCGCGCGGTGAGCGTGGCGCTCGATCAGCGCGACCGCGAAAAGGCGGCACGCATCCGCTCGTCCCTGCGCGACCACGATTAAAGAAAGAAGCACACCATGATGATGATTTTAGGAATGTTCGTGTTCAGCCTGCCCACCCTGGCCTATCACGAGCTGCAGCGGCAAACGGAATGGAAGCACGCCAGCACGGCGCGCGTGGGCCTGCGCGACGCGCACCAGTACGTGGGGCCCGGCGACGACACCATCACCCTGTCGGGCTGGGTGGCGCCGGAGCTAACCGGCTCCCTGTACTCGCTCGATGCGCTGCGCATGATGGCCGACACGGGTAAATCGTGGATTCTGATCCAGGGCACGGGCCGCATACTCGGCTCCTACCGCATCACCAACATGACGGAGGGGCGCACCATTCTGGACGGCAGCGGTGGCGCGCGCCGCGTCGAGTTCTCGATTGCACTGAAGCGTGACGACGATGGCGTGCTGGCCCTGGTCGGCCTGGGCGACATCGGCGACCTAAAAAACATGCTCAGCATCGACGGCATGACCAGCAGCATTGCCGGCGCGGCAAAGAATGCCGTAGGCAGCGTGGTCGGCAATGTGGTCGGCGGCATCACGTCGAAGTACGGCGGCGCGGTCAGCGAGATAAAGGACAAGATCGGCGGCAGCATCAGCGGCGCCATCGGCAGCGCGGCGGACAAGTTCAAATGAGCGAGCATATCCCCGCCTTCAAGGTCAGCATCGAGGACAAGGATTTGACGGCCATCGTCTCGCCGCGGCTGATCAATCTGACGCTGACCCTGTGCCGTGGCGACGAGAGCGACCAGCTCGATATCTCGCTTGATGACAGCGACGGCAAGCTTGCCCTGCCGCCGCGCGGCGCGCAGATCGCCCTGGCGCTGGGCTGGCAGGCCAGCGGCCTGGTGGATATGGGCAAGTTCACCGTCGACGAGGTGGAGCACAGCGGCGCGCCCGATACCATCACCCTGCGCGCCAGGTCGGCCAATCTGATCGACACGTTCAAGCAGCAGCAGGAACACAGCTTCCACAAGACCACTCTGGGTGCCATCATCGAGGCCATCGCCTTTCGCAATGAGCTGGCGTCGGGCGTGTCGGCGCGCCTGCGCAATACGGCCGTCGAGCACATCGACCAAACCCACGAAAGCGATGCGGCCTTCCTGCGCCGGCTGGGCAGGAAATACGACGCCGTGGCCACCGTCAAGAATGACACCTTGCTCTTCATCCCCATTAACCAGAGCCGCACCGCCAGCGGCAAGGCGCTGCCCGTCATCCCCATCACGCGCGCCCTGGGCGACGGCCACCGCTACCACAGCGCCGAAAGCGACGCCTACACGGGCGTGCGCGCCTTCTGGCATGACGAGCGCTACGCGCGCCGCCGCAGCGTCGTGGCCGGCGTGCCGGGCAACAGCAAGCGCCTGCGCACCACCTTCGCCAACGAAAGCGACGCGCGCGCGGCGGCCGTGGCCGAATGGCAGCGCATCCTGCGCGGCCTGGCCACCTTTGAAATGAGCCTGGCCCTGGGCAACCCGGCCGTGTTCCCGCAATCGCCTGTCACCGTGCAAGGCTTCAAGCCCGAGATCGATGCCACCGAATGGCTATCGGTCAAGGTCACGCACAGCCTGGGCGGCAACGGCTTTACCACGCAGGTAGAGTTTGAAACGAAGACGGAAGCGGTCGAGGCCGAGCGCGAGGAAGAGAAAGACCCGGACGAAGGCATCACGGGCGTGGTGGCCAAGTGGAAGGACGTGGCGGCGAAGAAGAAAAAGGCGGGGCAAGAGCAGGCCGGGGCCGCGGGCACGCTCAAGACGCTGGAGCATGTTTACAAGAGCAAACAGGCCGCCAAACGGGCGGCGCTGCATGCATGGAGGCATATCGAAGAAGTGCGGGACATTATCCGCGAGAACAGCGAGGAACCCCGGAAACCTTCGCAAGCGGTAGCCGTCGAAGAAGCGGCGTGAACCTGTGCCCTCTACTTCCGCTCAACGACTGCTTTCGCCCCAAAGCGGACGGAAAACACATGCCAGGCAACAGCCATTAATATGTTCCAGGCACGAGATTCGAGCATTCGGCGCCAAGCTGATATGCAGACAAATTTTCGAAGGTTGTCGTGGCAATCTCACGCATGGCTTCAATGGTAAAGAAACCTTGATGTCCGGTAACAAGGACGTTCGGGAACGTCATTAGGCGCTGGAAAATGTCATCCGTGATGATGTCGCCTGACCGATCCTCGAAGAAAAGGTTGCTTTCTTGCTCGTACACATCAATGGCTAAGGAGCCCAGCTGGCGCGACTTCAACGCTTCAATCACCGCCTGTGTATCAACGAGGGCGCCACGCGAAGTATTGATTAACATAGCCCCCTTCTTCATCAGACTCAACGTATCGGTGTTTATGAGGTGGTGAGTATCCGTGGTGAGCGGACAATGTAATGAAACGAATTCCGATTCAGAAAGTAATTCAGACAATTCGACCATTTCTCCGAACGCTTCAAACGCTGGCGATGGAAATGGATCAAAACCTAGAAGGCGACAGCCAAAGCCGTTAAAAATCTTTGCAGTCGCTAGGCCAATCTTTCCTGTACCGATGATGCCCACCGTTTTTCCGTGCAAATTGCTGCCAAGGAGTCCATCAAGCGCAAAATTACCTTCACGCACCCTTGCATAGGCCCGATGAGTTCGGCGATTCAAAGTAAGAGTGAGGGCTAAGGCATGTTCGGCCACAGCTTCTGGCGAGTATGCGGGCACGCGCGCAACGAAAAGGTCCAATCGTCGTGCGGCCTCAGTATCGAGATTATTGAAACCTGCGCAACGCAGCAAGATAGCGCGGACGCCAATGTGAGCCAGGGCATGCAGTACTTCTGCGTCAAGTACATCGTTCACAAACACGCAGATTGCTTGGCAACCTTGAGCAAGAGCCACTGACTGCAGGGACAAGGACTCAGTGTGAAAACGCATCTCCACGGCGTCATGAGCATCGTGTTGATCTGCTTTCTCATTGAAAAAACGACGATCATATGGTTGGGAGCTGAATACAGCGATTTTCATCTTAAAGGTCCTTTACACGAACGCAATTTGCAATCTTTAAAAAATGGCTATGTAGGAGATTACTCCTATCCAAACTCTATGACCACGCAATTGGATACCTAGCACCGTATACAACAGGCCAGAAAAAAAGAACGTGCCACCTGAATCGTGCGACACTGCAATAAGTTGCAGATCATTCCGGATGACTACCGTCACCGGGGCAGTTTTTCAACGTCAAATCCGTACCTAAGTAAGTCTGTTCATCTTGCAGAGCAGCTCTTGCGACACCCTCACGAAGCCCGGCATCTATTAACACAAGAAACGCGAACTCCAGGCCATGTATTCTTTTCAAATACATCCCGGCAGCAATCAGTCGTAACGTTCTTTCAATGGCATTATCGAACATGGCAGCCTCCTCGTTTCACTAGAATGCGACAGGTGAAGGTCCATGCATTGATCCGTATCAAGCAAGAGCCAAAAGCTCACCGTAATTGGCACCTCCCGTAGAGGAATTGCATGCGAAGCAAAGCAGCTATACACGTTCCCAAAGTACTGATAACTGGCGTAAAGCCAAAAGCTGCGGTGTACGTCCGCATGTCTACAGACAACCAAAATCATTCGATCTCTCACCAGTTGCATTGCATTTCCGAGTATGCAGAACGCCATGGTATGGAAATCATCAAGACATACACCGACGAGGGCAAAAGTGGGCTTGATTTTTCTTCACGCCCTGGCCTGCGATGCCTGATCGAAGACGTGCAAAGCGGCGGAGTCCCATTTCAGTCGATTCTTGCTTATGATATAAGCCGCTGGGGAAGGTTCCAAGATTTGGACGAGAGTGCCTACTACGAATACATTTGCCGTCGCGCAGGGATTTCCATCATCTATTGTGCCGAAGACTTCGAGAACAATGGATCTTCAGTTTCCTCAATAATTAAAAGCGTAAAGCGCGCCATGGCTGCCGAGTACAGCAGGGAGCTTTCGACCAAAGTGTTTGCAGCTCAGTGTCGTTTTGTAGAAATGGGATTCAAACAAGGTGGTAGAGCAGGATTTGGATTGCGCCGAATACCTATCAGTGCAAGCGGCAAGGCCAGGCCGGCGCTGGGATTCGGAGAAAGGAAGAGCCATCCTACAGACCGCGTAATACTCGTTCCTGGACCAAATGAGGAACTTGAGATTATTCGAGGAGTCTACGACTGGTACGTGCAGGAGAAGCTAAGTGAGAGCGAAATTGCCTTCTTGCTTAACGCCATGGAAGCCACTCGCGAATGCGGGCGCGCTTGGAACCGTGACTGCGTCCGGGATGTTCTTACAAACGAAAAGTACATCGGCAACATCATCTACAACAGAGCCTCTTTCAAGCTCCGAAAGCATCACGTCGAGAATCCTGCATCCATGTGGATACAAAGGATCGGCGCCTTCCCTCCCCTTATCCCAGTTGCCCTTTTCCGTAAAGCGCAGCAAGAGCGCAAAAATCGCCTCGCTCCGATTCCAAAAGAAGAACTCCTGGCAATGCTGCACAAGTTGCATGAAAAACATGGGAAGGTGACCACCGTGCTAATTGATCAGGACGATACGCTTCCCGGCGCACAGATGTTCGCTTACCACTTTGGCACCATGCTGGAAGCCTACGCACTTGCTGGACTGCCACCTATCAACGAACATAAGTTCGTGGCCACCCGGAAAATCATACGAGCTGTTCGCGCAGAAACGCACGAACGAATTATGGGACTCATTGCGAAAACGGGTGTCAGCCAAGTAAACGGGTCATCTCGCAATACTCTGCTGCTCGATGATCGGTTTGTCTTGAAGATCACGATAGCAAGATGCCTGTACGAAAAGCAAGCCCCTCCTCGCTGGCGGATACGACTGGATGAGGAGTCCAGATGCGACTTTTTTCTGGCAGTACTCCTTGATCTTGAAAACACAAAAGCAAGTGCTTTTTATCTATTTCCGAAGGCTGACTTCCTCAAAGTGCAAATCACGCTAACTGAAGCCAACATGCACATTATGGAGCAATATCGATATCCATCGCTAAATGCTATCTTTGAAGGACGTCCCACAACAAACTTTCCGGCTCAATGCTAAAGCCATGCCTTGGCTCCAGCGCAGATATCGCCGTTAAGGAATTCGAAGAGGTCGCAGCCCAATCTTTGGGCAAGTATCACGACGTGGTTATCAATATGAGCAGTCAGGAGCGAGGGCCGACTAAAAGGAGACCAGATACAACTTGCTTATCACGCGGCCATTTTGGTCTAAATCCATCGACCACGCTTCAAGTTCGGATGACAAGCGGTTCTCGAACCACAGCCGCTCGGCGCAGGGATGAGTGCATGGCACATTACTATAACGCCCGACCGCGTCCCCCGGACGTTCCACATGTGACGGCTTACCAAAGCGGGCAAGAACCGCTTGTCGCGTATCGCCGGACTGGATTTGATAGAACACCTCCTTGCGGCTGTTGGAGACCACGCAACATGCAGCGACATACAAAGCCGGGCTAAGAATGAGGAGGCACAGTAATATTTTTTTAGGCGTTATCTTGATTTGCATAACTTATTATCGATGCATTCATCAGGTGCGGCAAGTCGGTCAAAATGATACTGGGCTGAGTCAGAAGGAGGCGGGGCTGCCATACCGACACGATTTCGGCGTTGAATAACGGCCCATCACTCCAACTGTCACCCGAGTGTGGCGGTGGGTAGCGAAAACACCAGCCGCCCCAGCAGCAGCTGATCCCCCGCCACCACAAAACAGGCAGCCTGCCAACGCTGCGTGCGCAGTGCTTGGCCCGATTCTGGCGTACACCACGGCGGATACACGCGCAGCGCGCGCTTGCCGCCTTGGCCGGCGCGCGACATCACCCCCCGTTCCAGCAACACGCTGCGAGGGAAAATGAAAAAACCTTGCTGCGCGCCGTCGTTGACGGCAATGATGACGACATCGACGGGATCGGCGTCGTCCAGCGGAGCGATCTCGGCGTCGGGATGGGGGCGCATCCAGACGGTGACGAATTGGCCGATTTTCGTCGGTGTGGTTTTAGCCACGCGCAATACCAGCCGCTTGCCGTCAAGTTCGGCGCGGCAGGCGCCGTATACCGCGCTTTCCGCTTCCGGCACGGGTGCTTGCTGCAAGCCCAGGAAAGCCCACGGACTGGCCTTCATTGCGCGCTGAACTCGGCTGCGGATTTGGCCGCCCACAGGGCCTCAGCATGGCTGGCGAACGGGCTGTCGTAGCCGTCGACCTTGCCATCCTCGTCGACAAAATACAGCCACCAGCCGTCGGCCTGCTGGCGGATGGCCGTGTGGCCCGGTGCACAATAGGTGCCGACGGACTGGTCAGCCGCCAGAGTGGCGATAGTGATGCCACGGTGAATAATATGCTGGAGTGTCATGGGAAAATAAGTCATGCAAAAAAATTAATTTCCGTAGTGTAGCCGCGACGGCCGATCCTGGCCAGTACACCACCGAAAAAAGGCGGCCGACGCAAATGGCTTGCGCTAAACTATTCATTCATACGGAGGAGAACATGGCATCACAGCAAGGCACGGTGGATTTTTTGCTCGACCAGATGGCGGGCGCGGGCAGCGTCAACGCGAAAAAAATGTTTGGCGAGTATGGCCTGTATTGCGACGGCAAGATGTTCGCCATCGTCGCCGACGACCAGCTATTCATCAAGCCGACGGACGCGGGCCGAGCCTGGATCAGCACACAAGGCACGCTGCAGGAAGCGCCGCCCTATCCGCAGGCCAAGCCGTACTATTTAATCAGCGGTGAACTATGGGATGAACGAGAATGGCTAGTACAGCTTGCGCAGCGCACCACGGCGGAACTGCCGCTACCAAAACCCAAATCTCAGGCAAAGCGAGAGTCCCGTTAGCGTCGATGTCCGCTTTTGGCCGGAATCGGCCATACGCAACTATGCCTTTCTTTTGGCCTTTTCGTGTTGCAAAATCGACCTGCACTCGTCTTCGGTTGGCACGTTTTTCTCAGTCAGTATGGTATGCCAGCCACCGCAGTCAGGATCCGAGCAACCGCACACAGTTGTTCGCACCGGGTGCTGGGTTAATCCATCGCGCTTCTGAATAGCATTAGTTCGTTCCTGACTCTTGATAAGGTGGACTAGCGCGCCTCGACTCAAAAATTTTCCTGCCATGACTCTCCTCTAGGTGCCTTGTACCGCACAATGAGTTAACGTTTTCAATGTCTGCTGTTGGCCGACGGCGGCCACTGTCATCTGCCGCAAAGCCATGAGCCGGTCTAATATTGCTAACTCCAGTTACCGCTCACCCAGGTTGGAAAACCATCCGAGGAAGTAGGGGCGCACTCACATTTGACTCCGTGTGCCGTCTCGATGACGATACCAAGTGAATACGGCTTCCCGTCGTAATAACATGAATTTTTGACAAACCTTGTGGCCGTGGAAGCCTTCATTTCACATTTATATTGCGGCCAGCAGCAAGCAAAGAGAAGTGGGGCTAGAGCAGCAACTTTCCACGTTCCTACGCTCCTTAGCAACGAGAACCTGCCCTTTCGACACGATTTACGTTGGCGATTTTTTTTTGCGACCAACGTTGATCGTTTGGGGAGCCGTAATATCTCCATGAATCTGTTGCCCAACTTTGCCATGAACAACCATGTGGCTTGTACGCTCTCCCGATTTAGTTAGCGGTGTAGTCGTGGGTTCGGAAATTCCTTCAACCACACCTAATACTCGTGCCTTGCCACGCAAGTCCAACTTGCGATAGCCGATCAAAAGTTCATTTTCATCGGTGGTCAAATCATCGCTTGTCGGAACACCAAGCATGACGTATCCGATGTCAACGCCAATACCCGACAGAGCCACCAGATACCCGGCATCAGGCAAGGTCTTGCCTTGTTCGTAAGAAATCTGAGCTAGTTTCTTGACACCACCAACAGCAGCGAATGCCTCTTGCGTCAAGCCGAGGCGTGTTCGTTCCTGCTTGAGCCTATCACCAAAAATATTTTTATCCATACATTCCAATTGACAAGTATGCTTAGACATACTATATTTACGTCATTACCATGTGACGTATACAAATCATACCTTATGACAACTATCGCTCCAGTGACGCGGCAGCCAAAGAATCCACTTTCGCAGCCCATCCCTATTCGTTTGCTCCCTCCTGAGATTGAGCGCGTCGAAAAGTTTGCGCAACAGGATTCCCGTTCACGGGCGTCTTTCATGCGCTTGATGCTGCTCCGTGGCCTGAACTCTTACGAGGCCGAACTCGTCGAATTGTCCATTGTCCATCACGCTTAACTGCACAGGAGCAGGCCCATGTACCCCGATGCAAAACGTATCCGCAGCCACCGCGTCATGCTGCGCCTGGACGATTACGAGCATCAGCTCGTTTCCTCGATCGCCAACTACCAAGGCGAAGAGCTTGCGGTGCTGGTGCGCCAGATCGTGATGCGTGAAGCCCTGGCCGTGATCGCCTTGGATGACGCCACCATCGACAGCGTACAGCGTCGCAGCGTTTAAACCGAGTCACTTTTGAGCAACTCTAAAGTTACAGAAAATGCCAGACCATCAAATTAACCTCAATGACGAAGAGCGCGCGGTGCTGGAACTCGTGCGCCAACGCCAGGGGCTGGCAAGTATCGAGCAGGCGGCTGAATGGCTCGTCAAGTCGCGCTTACGCATACAGTCGAAAAACATGACAGGTCGCGGTCGCGCCCTGTACCAAGTGGAAAGAAAGCTGAAATGAGAGTCATCGGCCTGCCCTGCCCGCATTGCGAGAACACCGTCCGCGCCGTCAAGAGCCGCATGATGTCCGCCATGTTCAAGGAAATCACCTACATGTGCCAGAACCCGGACTGCGGGCACTCTTTCGTGGCAGGCCTGGAAGTGCTGCGCACCCTCTCGCTGTCCGCCATGCCCAAGACCGATATCCGCATCCCGATGTCCCAGCATGCGCGCACGGCGGCCACCAGCCAGCTGGCCCTGGACCTGACTGCGGACTGCTGACGACTATCCCGATCCTCGCGCCGCCGTAGCCCGGCCGCTGTAACTCCCCTCTTTTGCTGTGCCCTGCAGCGCTCCTTTTTGAGCGTGCGGGATTCGTTCAACCTGAAATAAGGAATCCGATGGAAAACACGCTGCACGCCACCATTCATGCCGACAAATCCCCGGCACCAAGCACGATCCGCTCGCCCCTGCAAAACTGTATTGTCCCCGTGGCGCCAACGTGTTTTCTGCTGCAACCCAAAGCGGGCATCGGCATCACGGCACTGACCGCACGCATCCATGAGATTGCCAAGACCTATCACGCCTACGGCGCTGCCAATCTGACCTTTATCGTCAGCGATGCGCAGGCACTGGAGCGTGACGGCTTTTTCGCGCCAGCCATCGTGTCGAACTCGGGCAGCTCGATGCCATACGAGGCGCATTCGTCTTCCATGATCTGCAGGGCGTGCGTGTCGGACACGGCCATCCACAGCATTTTGGTCACGCCGTCAGCCGCGCGCTCGGCGGTGGCCACGATGTCGGCGTCGCTTTGCGACAGGTCGACGCCGGCCGGCACGTACTGCTCGGCGAACTTGCGCACAAAACTGGTGGCGACGGACTCATAGACTTTGTACCAGGACGACCAGGCCATTTTTGCCATGGCGGCCGAGATGACGCGGTTGCGCCATTTGTAGGGAATGCGGGCCAGCTCGGGCGCGAACTGGGCAGAGCGCAAGAAGGCTTCGTGGCGTTGCGGGGCAGGCAACAGGATTTGTTTAGATTGCATTCAACAGTCTTTCGTACACACGGATAGCGGCAGAGGTGGCAGCGCGCAGTTCGATGCGCTCTTCTTCGGTAAATGAGTGGATGGGCGATTCCCAGCGGTCGGCGTCCATGCCGGCGGCGATCAGCACCGAACGGCGCGCGCCGCGCGGCGACAATCCCCAGGCCTGGGCCATGAAGGGCGCCAGGTTGCGCGGCTTGATGCTGCGCAGCTGGGCCTTGGCTTCGGCGATGGCAGCCCGCGCATGCCCGGCGCCCGGTGGCGTCGGCATATCCTTGTCACGTGCGGCCAGAATCTCGGTGGCAGGCTGGAAGGACAGGTGATTGTCGATAAGGGACGCCGGCATGGTTCAGTCCTTGATGGCGCCGATGGCCCGCAGCACGCCGGGGGTGATGAGGATCAAGACCGACAACAGCCAGATGCCGCAGGTTTTGGCCAGGCGCAGCATCAGCGTGCCCCTGCCTTGAGAAAATGTTCTGCCCAGTAAGGGAGCGTGTGCGATGCGCCGCAGCAATGCCGGGAACCCCCTTCAGTGGCGAAAATGTAGTTCACCTCGATGGGCAGCTTGCCGACCAAGGCGCGTTGCTTGACCGACACCATCGCCCGCCTGGTGGATGCCCGCTGGTGGCGCCGCCAACTGCGCAAGCGCGTCAAGCGCGCCTTTGAAGCGGGCAATATCCGCCTGGGCTACGTGAACTATCGCGGCGAACCCTACGCCAGCAACGACGCCGTGCTGTCGCGCCTGGCCCAAAACCGCCGCAACGCGGCAGCGCTGGCCGCCACCCTGGTGCAGAACGAGAACGGCCAGCAATTCAGCATTGCCGAGCTGGCCGAGAAAACGACGGCCAACAAGGCCATACGCCGGGGCGAACTGATGTTGCGCATCAACGGCTTTGAGCAGATCGCCCGCGAGTGCGGCGACCAGGGCATTTTTATTACCTGGACGTGCCCATCGCGCTTTCACGCCATGCAGCACAGCGGCAAGCCGAACGACAAGTTCGACGGCTCCACGCCGCGCGAGGCCAATGCATATTTAGGCAAGATGACCTCGCTGTGCCGCTCCGCACTGGCGCGCCGGGGTATCGGCCTGTACGGCTTTCGTATCGCCGAGCCGCACCACGATGGCTGCCCGCATTGGCATTTGCTGCTGTTCGTGCGCCCCACCGCGAAATACAAGACGGCTCACCTGCAGGACGTGGCAGGCCGCGCCATCCGCATCATGAAGCGCTACGCCTGGCGCGTGGACCGTGGCGAACCGGGCGCCTTCGCGCGCCGCCTGGACGTCAAACGCATCGACTGGGCCAAGGGTAGCGCCGCCGGCTATATCGCCAAGTACGTGGCCAAGAACATCGACGGTGTGGCAGACCACAAAACCAAGGAAGGCTACGTCGTCACGTCCGACACCGAAGGCGATGTCGAGCTGACGCCATCGGCGCGCGTCGAATCCTGGGCCGCGTGCTGGGGCATCCGTCAATTCCAGCAATGGGGCGGCGCGCCCGTCACCGTCTGGCGCGAACTGCGCCGCATCGAGGAAAGCATGCTCAATGAAGCGCCGGCCGCCATGCGCCGCGCCTGGGACGCCGTACAAAAGATCGATGGCGAAAAGCGCGCCTGCTGGGCCGAATACCTGCGCGCCCAAGGCGGCGCCCTGGTGCCGCGCAAGGAACTGGTCGTCACCCTGGCCAAGGACGAAAAGACCGTCATCGGCCGTTACGGCGAAACACAACGTATCACGCCCTACGGCGTGCGCTGCAGCGACCTGATCGGTGTGGTCTTCAAGTCCGTGCGCCACACCTGGACGCCGGTACAGGCCACAGGCGGGCACGGGGTGGCTGTTGGGGTTGCCGTTCCTCGGACTCGTGTAAATAACTGTACGCACCCCGACCGCCCGGCCCCGGCCACGCCGCCGGCGGCGCCCGCGCCTGACCTACCCGACGAGGCAAAAACAGCCGTGATTGCCGCTTGGGCGGCCGTCAACGCCTGCCCGTGGCCCCGGCTGATCCTCCCCGACACCCCGCCCCAAGAAGGAAATGGCACATGAGCACCTATGCCGTGATCGTTCGCACGCAAACCGAACGCTTTGAATTTTTTGAGGTTGCCGCATCCAGCGGCGACGTGATCGACGCCGCCATCGACCGCTACGGCGTGTGTGGCGTTACCGCCAAACTGAAAGGAGCACCGCAATGCTGACCACCCTGACCGATTCACCGCGGCAAATCGCCCTGGGCGACCGCGTAACGTTCGATACCGACGAAGGCTACCAGGCCGGCACCGTCAACGACCTACGCCGCGACGTGGGCAATGGCGAGCTGCACGCCTGGGTGGAGCTGGACCACCAGTGGGCTGGCATGTTCCGGGCCGTGCCGCTGGGCGCCATCGAGGCGGTCAAGAATGCTGTCGCGCCTATCGGGTGCCAAGCATGACAGCTTCCCGCATGGACAGGCTATTCCTGTTCGACGGCCCGGGCGTCATTTCGTTCAGCGGCGGCCGCACCAGCGGCATGATGCTGTGGATGACGATTCAGGCCTACGGCGGCACGCTGCCGGCTAACGTGGTGGTTTGCTTCGCCAACACCGGCAAGGAAGAAGAGGCAACCCTTGAATTCGTGCGCGATTGCGGCGAGCGCTGGGGCGTTCCCATCGTCTGGATAGAAAACCGTCCTCGCAACGAAGCGCGCGGCAAGGAATTTGCCATCGTGGACTTCACCACGGCCAGCCGCCGCGGCGAGCCGTTCGCCGATCTGCACGACGAAAAGAAATTCCTGCCGAACCCTGTGGCCCGCTTTTGCACGGCTGAACTCAAGGTGCGCCCAATGCAGCGCTATTTGAAGTCGATAGGCCTGGTCGAGTGGACCACGTTTATCGGGATGCGCGCCGACGAGCCCTTGCGCGTGGCGCGGCTGTCGACGCAGGACTACGGCAAGCACGAGGTGAAAGAGGCGCCCCTGGCGGCGGCCGGACTGACCGTGGCCGACGTCAGCGCGTTTTGGGCAGCACAAGACTTTGATCTGGGCCTGCCGAATATGAGCGGCAAGACAATGCACGGCAACTGCGATCTGTGCTTCCTGAAAGGCGGCAACCAAGTGCTATCCCTGATCCGCGAAAAGCCAAGCCGCGCCCTGTGGTGGATACAGCAGGAAAAGAACGCACAAACGGCCGGATCGGGTGCTGGCGGCTGGTTCCGCAAGGACAGGCCCAGCTATCAAGCGATGTACGACATGGCGATGAATCACGGGGAGCTATTCCCCTTCGATGATGCCTTAACCGATTGTGGATGCACGGATTAGAAGGAGATTACGAAAATGGACCAATACAAAGAATTCTGCCGGCTGCGCGACTACCGCAAGCCTGGCGTCGAAGTACCGCACCACACCGAGGCCGAAGCATTCGCCTTGGCGGTGCAAAGCAAAGCCGGCCATACAGAAGCAGCCCAGCGCAAGAAAAACCCCACCACGAAAGGAATCAAATAATGAACGAAGACCGAATTATTTACCGCCAGGACTTATACAAAATGCTGGGCGTCACTTCGGAGACGCTGCGCAGATGGGTGAAGGAGAACAAGCTGCCGCCGGCGGACGTCTCCATAACCCAGCGCACGCTGGGATGGCGCCTTTCAACGCTCCAAGCCGCTGGGATCAGGCTGCTTTAATAGCCAGTCAGCGAAGGCCTGAAGCATCACGCGTCGCTGCTTCAGGTACTCCGCTGAGTTGTAGACCCCGCGCACGCCGCCGTCCTTGTGCGCGAGCTGCACCTCGACGTGATCCGAGTTGTACTCGTGCTCGTTGGCCCAGGTAGAACCGACCTTGCGCCAGCCGTGGCCCGTCATCTTGCCCTTGAAGCCGATACGGTGAATGAGGTAAAGAATCGCGTTTTCACTCATGGGGCGGCTGCCGCCCCGGTCGTTCGGGAAAACGTAAATGCTACCCCGCGAACGCAGCTTCATTTCCGCCAGCAGGTCCAGCGCCTGGGATGACAGCGGCACCAGATGTTCGCGGCCCTTCTTCATGCGCTTGCCCGGTATCCGCCAGACATCGCCCTCCACTTCCGCCCAGGTCATGCGCCGCAACTCGTCCGTGCGCGTCCACGTCAACGCCAGCAGCTTGCAGGCCAGCACAGACTGAATTTCATCTTCCAGGTCCAAGCGCTCCATGAATGGATGCACCTCGGCCAATGCCAGGGCGGCGAAGCCTTCGCGCGGCTTGCGGGAAAAGGCGACCTTCGAATTGATGTTCGATGCGGGGTTCTCTTCGCAGTGGCCGTGCTGGATGGACCAGTCGAGCACCTGGCCCACCCACATGCGCACCCGCCGGACGTAGACGGACAGGCCGGCGGCATCCATCGGGCGCAGCGCGGCCATCAAGTCTTCCTTGGTAATTTCACGCACAGTTTTCGCGCCCAGCGTCGGCGAGACGTACATGGCCAGCGCGCGCAGTGCATTTGCCTTGTAGCCGGCGCTGATGTCCGTGCGCCCGGCCCAGTAGGTATCGATGGCGGCATCAAGGGTAATGGATGGACTGCTTGCCTTGCGCTTGGGCTTGAGGTCTACCCCGTCGATCAGTTTCAAACGCAAAACGTCGCGGCGCTCGCGTGCTTCCTTGAGGCCGATCAGGGGATACGGGCCGATGACGGCAGTCTGCTGCTTGCCCTCGTCGTTGCGATAGGCCATGCGCCAAACCTTGTTTCCGCTTGGCAGGACTGCCAGCATCAGGCCGTGGCCATCGAAGAGCTTGCGCAGCTTGCCGTCGTTCGGCGTTGCGCGCCGGCAGTCTGCGTCGGTAAGGGTATTGATGGCCATGCGATATCCTGTAGGTACGGTTTTGAGAAAAACCGCATCATACCTACAATTTAGCCTACGCATCATTCTGCGAGAGCGTTTTTGGATATCACCGAATCTGTGACTCGGCGGGACGAAAATCAAGCTAAGTCGTTGATTTTCAATGAAATTCGGTGGAATATAGGTTGAGTATACTCACGAATTTTTTATGTACTTGGCGGAAGCGGTGAGATTCGAACTCACGAACAGTGTAACCCGTCGCTAGTTTTCAAGACTAGTGCCTTCAACCACTCGGCCACGCTTCCAGATGGCAGCATTATACATAAAGGTCGGTGGCTTACCAATGGCTAGCACCGTTTGCCTGACAGGAAAGAGCGGGCACGCTTGGACTATACGCCCCAGTTTTCCCGCAGCGCCCGTTCGAACTCTCCTGCCGGCAATGGGCGCGAGAACAGGTAGCCCTGCACTTCGTCACAGCCGGAACTCTTCAGGAAGGCCAGTTGCTCGGCCGTTTCCACGCCTTCCGCGATCACTTTATGGTGCAGCTGCTGGGCGATGCTGATGATGGTGCTGGCGATGGCGCAGTCACTGGCGTCGGTGGGGATGCCGGTGGTAAATGATCGGTCGATTTTTAACGTATCGATGGGGAAGCGCTTCAAATAGGACAGGCTTGAGTAACCGGTGCCGAAGTCGTCCAGGGACAGCGCCACGCCCAGCGACGTGATGCGGTCCATGATGCCAATGACCCTCTCGATGTTGTGCATCAGGGTGCTTTCCGTGATTTCCAGTTCCAGCCACGTAGCTTCCAGGCCGTAGCGGGCCAGGGTCGCCGCTACCCTGGCGGGCAAGGCTGCCGTGAATTCGCGGGCGGAGACGTTGACGGCCAGGCGGATCGGCGGCAGGCCGGCCAGTTTCCATGCTTGCGCCTGGGCGCAGGCCGCTTCCAGCACCCATTCACCCACTTGCACCACCAGGCCCGTCGATTCGGCCAGGGGGATGAACTCGGCGGGCGGGATCATGCCGTGCTGCGGGTGGTGCCAGCGCACCAGCGCTTCGGCGCCGATGATGCGGCCACTCGCCAAGGCGTATTTCGGCTGATAGTGCAGCAGCAGTTGCTGTTCCGACAGGGCCTGGCGCAAGCCCGTTTCCAGGCGCATGCGTGCCTGCATGCCCAGGTTCATGTCCTGGCTGTAGAAGGCCACGCTTTCCGCTTCACCGCCGCTGTCCTGCTTGGCGCGGTACATGGCAATGTCGGCCAGGCGCAGCAGGGTTTCCGCGTCCTGTCCGTCTTGCGGATAGACGCTGATGCCGATGCTGGCGCCCACGCGCAGGTCGTGGCCTTCGATCAAGAACGGCTCCACCAGCGAGGACAGCAGCTTTTGCGCCACCATGCTGGCCTCGAAATGCTGGCCGATGTCGAACAGGCCGACGGCGAACTCATCGCCGCCCAGGCGCGCCACCAGATCCTGGTCGCGCAATACCTGGCGGAAACGCAGGGAGATCTGGCGCAGCAGTTCATCGCCGATGCGCCGGCCCAGGGTGTCGTTGATCAGTTTAAAACGGTTCAGGTCGATGAACAGCACGCAGCCAAGCATCTTGCTGCGCTGCGCCACGGAGAGGGCCTGGTCGACCAGCTTGGCCAGCAAGGTGCGGTTGGGCAGGCTGGTCAACGGGTCGTAATACGCCAGGTGGTGCAGCCGCTCTTCGGCCAGCTTGCGTTCCGTGATGTCCGTCAGGTAGGCGATGAGTCCGATGGGCTTGTCGTCCAGGTCTTGCAGCGGCGACAGGGACAGGCTGGCCCAGAATATCTCGCCCGACTTCTTTCGGCGCCGCACCTCCATCAGGCGCCCGCCCTGCTCCAGGAAGGCGTCGTGGAAACCCGTGTCTTCGTCGTCGTACAGGAACAGGATGTTGCGCCCCACGGCTTCCACCGAGGTGTAGCCGAACAGACGCTCGGCGCCCTTGTTCCAGCTGGTGATGTAGCCCGTCAAGTCCATCGTCAGCACGGATTCGTGCAACTGGTCGAGGATTTGCGTCTGCTGCGCCAGCAAGGCTTCGACTTGCGCGTAGGCATGGGTCGAGCGTTGCGCCAGCGAATGCACTTGCAGCACGCCGGCCGTCAGCGATGCCAGGCTGGCCAGGTGGCGGCGGTCGGCGTCGTTATACAGCGGGCGGCCAGCCACGCTGTAATGGCCGAAGCAGTGGCCATCGAAACTGACTTCCTGCAGCAAGGCGGGCGTATCGCGGGGAAACGGCGCGGCCGGCGCGGCGGCGTCCGTGCTGGCCGCGGGCAGGAACTGGCCATGCGGGCTGGCCATCACGGTGCTGGCGATCCGCCCCAGCTCAGCTACCAGCGCAGGGCCGCGCAAACGCACGACGGCGTCGCACAGGGCGGCGCTGTCACCGAGGAAATCCGACACCGGAAACAAGGTCATGCTAGAGGTTCCGGCTGACCTGGATGGCCCATTGGTAGGCCTGCAGCAGGCTGCGCCAATAGGTTTCTCCATCGATGCCGGCGCGGCGCAAGCCCTCGGGCGGCGGCGTGGCGCTTTCGACCAGCGCCAGCAAGGTGCCCAGCTCGCCGTCGCGTTCCAGCAAGGCGGCGCTCACTTCCGGCGCCAGGTTCAAGGTGGCGATGATCTCTTGCATCGGCATGCCCAGCAAGACGTCGAGCAGGGAAAACACGCCCGCCATGAAGGCCAGGTCCTGCGCGTCGCGGTCGCCGCCGCGCAGCTGGCACAGCGCTTCCATCTGCGCCGCGCGCACGGCCGCCAGCGGCAGCAGCGCGTGGATCTTGCCATCGTCCTGTTGCCGCGCATACAGCAGCAGTTGCAGCCAGCGCTGCAGCTGGCGCCGGCCCAGCAAGGTGATGGCCTGGCTGAAGCTGGTAATCGGCGCCGTGAAACCGAAGGCGGCTGAATTGACCAGTTTCAATAAATGATAGCTGAGCGACGGGTCTTGTTTGAGCGGCACTTCCAGCTCGTGCGCGTCCGCATCGCGGGCCAGCAGACCCAGCAGCGCCATCAGCCGCCGCCGCGACGTGGCGTCGTCCGGTTCGCCTTGTTGGCGTGCATGCTGCAAGGCGTAATCGCCGGCAAACCAGCTCACGCCGAGTTCTTGCAATGCGGCAATCTGCCCCGCGTCGGCGATGTTGTAGGCCAGGTGCGGCCCCGGCAAGGGCAGCAGCTGATGCAGGGCCGGGCGTGCACCGGCCGCGTCAAAGCTCAGCGCGCGCGCGTCGACTTGCGCCGCCACCACGGGGCTGGCATCGGCCCCATCGAGAAGGATGCGGTAGCCGGCGTCGCGCCATTGCCGGCATTTTTTCTGCAGTGATTTGTCGCCGGCGAGATGGGCCGGCAAGCGGAAAATGGTGCGCTGCGGCGCCAGTTGCGCCAGCACGGCCTCGTCCACGCCATGCGGGTCGGCCAGGGGAATGATGCAGTCGAGCGGCGCCAGGAAGGCATACGCATCGGCAGCGGCCAGCAGCGGCGCCGTCCAGGCCTGCGGACCATGCAGGGTGACAGCGACCCACTCGTTATGAGCATTGGCCACTGCTTGTAATCCCACCAACGGAAACAGGTTTGATTCAGACGCTGACATCGGTATCTCAGTGTGGGTAGGGCGCCATAGTAAATAAACTGACCAGCATTGGCAACCCTGGCCCGACAGGGATGCCCTCGACAGCGAGAATCATTCTATCCGAATCTCACCCACGAAACAGTTTAATTTTGGCAATAGATGTTCAAAAAGAACATTCCCCCGCAAGACCCGCCTGGCATGCGGCTTAGGCAACAACACGGCGCCGCGCACGCTTGCTCAGGCGCTGCCGCCATGCGCGTGCTCGACCGCGTATTTGATCAATTCAGCCTGCCCTTCGATACCGAGCTTGCGCTTGATGTTCAGCCGGTGCGTCTCCACCGTGCGCACGCTCAGGTCGAGCGCACGGGCGATCTGCTTGTTCGACTGCCCCCCGGCGATGTGCTGCAGCACCTGCTGCTCGCGCGTCGTGAGGAAGGAATCGTGCACTTGCGGCCGAGATAGCTGCCGCGCCAGCGCCGCGCTGTAATAAATGCCTCCGGACATCACCGTCTCGATGGCAAACACAATATCTTTACCAGGAGCATCTTTGAGCACATAGCCGCGCGCCCCGGCGGCGATGGCTTGCGACACATATTCGAGCTTGTCGTGCATGGACAGGATCAGCACGGCAATCTGCGGAAACGCCTGCTTGAACAGCGCCGTTGCTTCAATGCCGTTCGTGCCGCGCATATTGATATCCATCAGCACGAGGTCCACCTGGTGCGTGCGCGCCTGACTCAACGCCTCGTCGGCGCCGCCCGCCTCGGCCACCACGTCGAAATGCGCCACCGCTTCCAGGCGCGCGCGCAAGCCGTCGCGCACGAGGGGGTGGTCGTCCACCAGCAGGATGTTGATCTTCTCGGTCATGGTTCTCTATTTTAATGTGGAGGAAAGCTCGAGCCGCGCCAGCACCACGGTGCCGGCCGGAGACGAGGTGATGTGCAGGCTGCCGCCGATGGCTTCCATGCGTTCCGTCATGTTGCGCAGGCCGATGCCACGCTGCGGGTGCAGGGCGATGCCGTCGAAATCGAAGCCGCCGCCATTGTCCTGGATGCGCAACTCCACGGCCTTGCCCGCCTCGTGCAGGCTCACTTCCACGCCGCGGGCGTGGGCATGGCGCTCGCAATTGGTCAGCGCTTCCTGGGCGATGCGGAACAGCACGGTATTCACCATGTCGGGCAAGCCCTCGCCCGCCGCTGCGGGGCTGGCCGTGAAACTGGCTTGCGCGCTGCTGCTGTCATTGAATTCATGCACGAGGTGATCGAGCGCGGCGGCCAGGCCCAAGTCATCCAAAATGGCCGGGCGCAGGTTGTGCGAAATGCGCCGTACCTCGCCCAGCACCTTGTTCAATTGCTCGGCGGCCCGCTCGAAGGTGGCGGGCGCCTTGTCTTTCTGTTCTGCATTGCCGCCCAGGCGCGCGATGCCCGCCTCGATCTGCAGCTTGATGGAGACGAGCCACTGGCTGATGCCGTCATGCAAGTCGCGCGACAGCCGCGCCCGCTCTTCCTCCTGCGACTCGACCACGCGCTGCGCCAGCACTTTCAGCTTGGCGTCCGCCACCCTCAATTCGCGCAAGTTCAACACGAGGCCGCAGGCGGCCACCAGCAGGGAGCCGAGGATGGCGATGGCGGCGATCAGCTCCATGGTCGAGCGGATATTGCGCGATTGCTGGGCATCGACCTTGGCCAGCGCCTGGTCCACGTCATCCATATAAATACCGGTCCCCATCATCCAGCCCCATTCCGGCATCAGGATCACATAGCCGAGCTTGGGCGCGGACTTGTTCGTCGACGGCTTGATCCAGTTGTAGCGCTCGAAACCGCCGCCGCTCTTGGCCCGCTGCATCAGGCGCTGGATGGTCAAATTGCCTTCGGCGTCGCGCAATTCCCACAGGTTCTGCCCTACCAGCTCGGGCTGGCGCGGATGCATCAGCGACTTGCCCTGCAAATCATAGATGAAGAAATAGCCATCGTCGCCATAGCTGAGGGCGGACAGGATGCGCTTGGCCTCCTCTTGCGTGGCGTCATCCTTGCGTCCCGACTGGTACAGGGACGCGATGGAATGGCTGGCCAGGGTCACGTAATGCTTGAGCTCGGCTTCCTTGCTGGCCAAATATGCTTGCTGGATGGTGGCGCGCTGTTGTTCCGCCAGGGTAATCGCCTGGTGCCGCACGGCAAACGCGATGGCGCACAGGGCGAGGATGAGCGGCGTGAGGGCCAGGAAGATGACTTTCTGTCTGAGTTTCATGGCCTTGCGCGCTCCGGCGGCGTCGATGCTGGTGGGAATGCGTGATTTTACGTCGCGGCGCGGCAATCGGTCTGCGTAGTAATACTGAGCGTTACTGCGTAGTGCTGCGCTTGCGGCAATTATACGATTCCTGAATACTCGCCATAAGCTGCAGATAAACCCAATCCACACCCAAACTGGCGACGACCAGGCTCGGCAGCACACATCTTCGCACGGCACAGCGCCCGTCACATCTCTGGAGGAAGCATGAACCGCATTTTCAAACAGCTCGGCTGGGCAGCGCTTGCGCTGGCAGGCGCCGGGTCCCTGGGCGTCGTCGCCCTGCAACGTGGCGAACCGATCAGTGCGATCTGGATCGTCATCGCCGCCGTCTGCGTCTATCTGATCGCCTACCGTTTCTACAGCCTGTTCATCGCCGACAAGGTGCTGGGCCTGGACGCACGCCGCATGACGCCGGCCTTCAAGCACAACGATGGCCTCGACCACGTGCCGACCAACAAATATGTGCTGTTCGGCCACCATTTCGCGGCGATTGCCGGCGCCGGTCCCCTCGTCGGCCCCGTACTGGCCGCGCAGATGGGCTATCTGCCCGGCATGTTGTGGATTTTGGCGGGCGTCGTGTTTGCCGGCGCCGTGCAGGATTTCATCGTGCTGTTCATTTCCATGCGCCGCGACGGCCGCTCCCTGGGCGACCTGATCAAGGCTGAACTGGGCGAAATCCCAGGCATGATCGCCTTGCTCGGCTGCTTCATGATCATGGTCATCATCCTGGCCGTGCTGGCATTGATCGTCGTCAAGGCGCTGACCGGCTCCCCATGGGGCAGCTTCACCGTGATGGCGACGATTCCCATCGCCCTGTTCATGGGCGTGTATTCGCGCTTCATCCGCGTGGGCCGCATCGGCGAAATCTCCATCATCGGCTTCGTCTTGCTGATGCTGGCCATCATCGGCGGCCAGTACGTGCAGGAACACGCTGTGCTGGGCCCGATGTTCACGTTCACGGGCACGGAACTGACGTGGATGCTGATCGGCTACGGCTTCATCGCCTCGGTCCTGCCCGTGTGGCTGCTGCTGGCGCCGCGCGACTACCTGTCCACTTTCCTGAAGATCGGCACCATCCTGGGCCTGGCCATCGGCATCATCGTCGTCGCGCCCTACCTGAAAATGCCGGCCATGACCAAGTTCATCGACGGCTCCGGCCCCGTCTGGTCGGGCAATCTGTTCCCCTTCCTCTTCATTACGATTGCCTGCGGCGCCGTCTCCGGCTTCCACGCACTGATTTCCTCGGGCACCACGCCGAAGATGATTGAAAACGAAAGCCACGCCCGCTTCATCGGCTATGGCGCCATGCTGATGGAATCGTTTGTTGCCATCATGGCCCTGGTGGCCGCCTCGACCATCGAGCCGGGCATCTATTTCGCCATGAACAGCCCGGCCGCCCTGATCGGCACCACGGCAGAGTCGGCCGCACAGGCGATCTCGCAGTGGGGCTTCTATGTCACGCCAGAAATGTTGACGCAGACGGCCAAGGACGTTGGCGAGCACAGCATCATCTCGCGCGCCGGCGGCGCACCGACCCTGGCCGTCGGCATGGCCCAGATTCTCTCGGGTGCCATCGGCGGCAAGGCCATGATGGCCTTCTGGTACCACTTCGCCATCCTGTTCGAAGCGCTGTTCATCCTGACGGCAGTCGATGCGGGCACGCGCGCCGGCCGCTTCATGCTGCAAGACTTGCTGGGCAGCTTCGTGCCAGCCTTGAAACAAACGGAAAACGTCATCGCCAACCTGCTGGCCACGGGCCTGTGCGTGGCGGCCTGGGGCTATTTCCTGTACCAGGGCGTGGTCGATCCATTAGGCGGCATCAACACCTTGTGGCCGCTGTTCGGCATCGCCAACCAGATGCTGGCGGCAATTGCGCTGATCCTCGGCACGTGCGTGCTGTTCAAGATGAAACGTGGCCAGTATGCGTGGGTCACCATCACGCCGACGATCTGGCTGCTGCTGTGCACCCTGACGGCGGGCTGGCAAAAGATTTTCGACGCCAACCCGCGCGTCGGCTTCCTCGCACACGCCAAGAAATATTCGGCGGCGCTCGATGAAGGCACCCTGCTGGCACCGGCCAAGTCGGTGGCGCAGATGCAGCAGATCATCTTCAACGATTACCTGGACGCCGGCCTGGCCGCCTTCTTCGTGGTGGTCGTCGTCAGCGTGCTGTTCTTCGGCATCCGCACCATCATGAAGGCGCGCGCCGACAGCAAGCCGAGCACCAAGGAAACGCCGTTCCAGGCCTTGCCCACGGTGCAATGATGATCGATGAAATCATCAAGGCTGGACGGTATCTGGGGCAAAGCATGCGGCTCATGTGCGGCTTGCCCGAGTACGACACCTATGTGGCGCACCGGGAAGTCACCCATCCCGGCGAGCCGATGATGACGTATGAAGAGTTCTTCCGCGAACGGCAGGAAGCCCGCTACGGTGGGGCCGGTAAGCGTGGTGGCTGCTGTTAGTTGTGGTGACACCTGCCCCAGCCTACTGCGCGTCGGTATAGGCGGCTTGCGATGCTCACCGGACTTTAGTACGGTTGCGCTTCTCGGCCACCTCTCCCTTCCGCTCGATACGGCTGGGTCAGGTGTTGTAGCTCAGCAATAATTTGAGGGCGGTCTTGCGGGACCGCCCTATTTGTTTCATCTCGTATAAGTTTCCCTCCCCTCTCCTTCCTTAGACCCACATCAATATCGTGGTGTGTCTTCGCGTCTATATTTTTCCAATAGGAAATTAAAAAACAGTCAACAGGCCGACCGGAGAAGCGCCGCAACCATGTTCAATTTCCAACGCTCCAGCATCAGCCAGAAGCTGACCATGATTTCGGTATTGTCGTCGGGCTGCGCGCTGCTGCTGGTGTTCGTGGCGTTTGCGCTGACGTCCGTGCTCAGCCACAAGGACGATGAAGGCAAGCAGTTGCTGTCCCTGGCGGGCGTGATCGGTGCGGCCGGCGCGGCGCCCTTGCTGGCGGGGAAATCAGCTCAGCCGCAGGCGGAACAGGTGCTGGCCGCGCTGGCCGCGCGCGACGAGATCGCCCAGGCGGCCCTGTTCGACCGGAACGGGCGCCTGTTCGCCCTGTACCGCGCGCCGCAGCATGCGGATGGCCTGGCAGCGCCGGAAGGCCTGGACCCGGCCTTGCTGGCCGACATCGCCGTGCAGCCCATTACGCAAGGCACGGGCACGGCCCTGGCGCCCGCCATGCGTCTGTACCGCCCCGTCTACCGGCCAGGCGAGCCGCAGCAGCTGATTGGCGCCGTGCTGATCGAGGCCGACCTGAACCACATGTGGCGCGACATCGGCCGCCACGTGGGCGCCATCGGCGGCGCCACCGTGCTGTCCTTCCTGATCGCCGTCTTCCTCGCGCGGCGCTTCAAGAGCGTGATTGCCGAACCGATCACCAAGCTGATCGATACGGCGCAAAAAGTGTCGAGCAGCCAGACCTACAGCCACCGCATCGCGCACCAGCGCAGCGACGAGCTGGGCGTGCTGATCGACAGTTTCAACGATATGCTGGCGCAGATCGACAGCCGCGACAGCACCCTGGCCAATTACCGCGACCAGCTCGAACGCCAGGTGGGCGTGCGCACGGCGCAGCTGGAAAAGGCCAAGGATGCGGCCGAGGCGGCCAGCCAGGCGAAGAGCGCCTTCCTCGCCACCATGAGCCATGAAATCCGCACGCCGATGAATGGCGTGCTGGGCATGACGGAACTGCTGCTGGCCAGCCCTTTGAGCCCGCAGCAGCGCCATTACACGAGCATGGTGCAGCGCTCGGGACAGAATTTGCTGGTGATCATCAACGACATCCTCGACTTTTCCAAGATCGAAGCGGGCAAGCTGAGCGTGGAATACATCCGCTTCAATTTCCGCGAATTGCTCGACGATATAGAACACGTGTTCGCACCGCAGGCGCAAGCGAAAAACATCAGCCTGGAATTCGACATCGCCTACGACATTCCCATCGCCATCTGCGGCGACCCGAACCGTTTGCGCCAGATCATCGTCAATCTGCTGGGCAACGCCATCAAGTTTACGGAAACGGGCAAGGTCACCGTGAAAGTGACCGTCTGCAGCGAAGACGCGCCCAGCGTGGGCTTGCGCTTCGAGGTGCACGACACGGGCATCGGCGTATCGAGCGAAGCGCAGACGCGCGTCTTCGAATCGTTCTCGCAGGCGGACGGCTCGACCACGCGCAAGCACGGCGGCACGGGCCTGGGACTGACGATCTCGAAACAGCTGGTGGAACTGATGGGCGGCACTATCGGCGTTGATAATGCTTTAACGCAAGGATCGATCTTCTGGTTCGAAGTAAATTTCGATAAGCGGAGAGTCGACAGCGACGACCCGTCCTTCAACCTGAAAACCACGCGAGGGTTACGCGCCTTGATCGTCGACCACACACCGGCCACGCGCGCCGTGCTGGAGCGGCAACTGGCCAGCTGGCATATCGTCAGCGACAGCGCCGGCACGGCCAGCGACTGCCTGGCCAAGCTGCACGCAGCCGCGCAGGCGGGCACGCCGTATGGCGTGGCGCTGCTCGACATGGAATTGCCGCGCACCAGCGGCCTGGCCCTGGCCGCCACCATCAAGAGCGACCCGCTGCTGGCCGAGCTCAAACTATTACTGCTGAGCACGGAACCGGCGGCGGCCGACCCGGTGCAGCGGCGCGAGGCGGGCGTGGCCTTCCAGCTGATCAAGCCGGCCCGCGAATGCGACCTGTTCGACTGCATCGTCACGCCGCCGCGCGCCAGCGAAGGCATGCGCATCCATCCGCCCCATGCGGCGCGGCAGGTGGGCCGGCGCCAGCGCCGCCGCGTGCTGCTGGCCGAGGACAATCCCGTCAACGTGGAAGTGGCGCTGGCCATGCTCGACAGCCTGGGCCTGGACGTGGTCTGCGCGCGCAACGGCGAACAGGCCTTGCAGGCGGCGCAGGCCGAGGATTTCGATTTGATCCTGATGGATTGCCAGATGCCCGTGATGGATGGCTTTGCCGCCACGGCGGAAATCCGCCGCCACGAACAGCAGTGCGGCCACGCGCGCGTGCTGCCCATCGTCGCCATCACGGCCAATGCCCTGCAGGGCGACCGCGAAGCGTGCCTGGCGGCCGGCATGGACGACTACCTGAGCAAACCGTTCACGCAGCAGGACCTGGGTCACACGATCGCCCGCTGGATCACCCTGCCGCGCGCGGCCACCGTGCACCACAGCGAATTGCCGGAGCTGCAAACGCCACCAGCGGTGCCGCCCCCCACGCCCGAGACCGCGCCCGCCGGCCAGCCGCTGAACCGGCAGGCGCTGGAAAACATCCGCGCCCTGTCCGGCATGGATGGCGATGCGCTGCTCGAACGGGTCATCCTCGCCTTTACCAGCGAGACGCCGCGCCAGTTGAGCGCCATGCGCGCAGCGATTGCCGGCGCGGATGCGGAAGCGCTGCGCAAGGTGGCGCACAGCCTCAAGTCGGGCAGCGCCAACGTGGGCGCCGACGGCCTGGCGCAGCTGTGCAAGGAGATGGAAAAGCTGGGCCGCGCCGGCAGCACCGAGGGCGCCGCTGCCCTGCTGCAGCAGATGCAGCAGGCCTTCCTGACCGTACTCGAATCGCTGAACGCCATCCTCGTGAAGGAACACTGACATGACAGCGCCCCTCTCCCCTCCCCGCGGCCTGGTGCTGGTGGCCGACGACGATCCCGTGATGCGCTTGCTGATGCGGCAAATGCTCACGCAGGTGGGCCTGGACGTGATCGAGGCCGAAGACGGCGTGCAGGCATTGGCCAGCTACAAGCACAGCGGGCCGGACCTCGTCATGCTCGACGTCGACATGCCGGCCATGGACGGCTTTGCCGTGTGCCGCGAAATCCGCCATCAGGAAGTGGGCGGCACAGTGCCCATCATCATGGTCACGGGCGGCGACGAACTGGAAGCCGTCACGCGCGCCTACGAGGTGGGCGCGACGGATTTCATTTCCAAGCCCATCAACTGGCCCATCCTCGGACACCGCGTGCTGTACGTGCTGCGCGCCAGCGACGCCATCGCCCGCCTGCGCATCGCCGACGCGCACAACCGCGCCGTGCTGGCCGCCATCCCCGACACCTTCTTTCGCCTCAACCGCGAGGGTTTTTATCTCGACTACGAACAGGGCCACGACGCCAGCGCCGGCTTTTCCATCACCGACTGCGTGGGCAGCCATATCCGCGACGTGCTGCCGCCAGAAATCGCCGCGCGCCTGCTCGACCAGGCGCACGCCGTGCTGGCCACGCAGCACATCGGCTCGGTCGACTACACGCTCACGCACGAAGACAGCACGCGCCATTTCGAAGCACGCCTGGTGGCGACGGGGGCCGATGAAGTGCTGGGACTGGTGCGCGACATCAGCGAGCGCAAGCGCACGGAAGAGCAGATCCGCCGCCTCGCCTATTGCGACAGCCTGACGGGCATTCCCAACCGGCAAGCGTTCCTGGAAACGCTGGAATGCGAACTGGTGCGCTCGAAAGAGCACGACAAGAAATTCGCCGTGCTGTTCATGGACCTCGACGCCTTCAAGCGCATCAACGACACCCTGGGCCACGACGTGGGCGACCACTTGCTCAAGGTGGTGTCCGAACGCCTGCGCGAAACCATCCGCCCCAGCGACCTGGTGCTGCGCGCGGAATACGAGCTGGGCGGTATCTCCGGCGGCAGCAACCTGGCGCGCCTGGGCGGCGACGAATTCACGATATTGATACCCGACCTGGAGCGGGTGGAAGACGCGCTGAACGTGGCGCACCGGGTCAAGGAAGCCATGCGCCGCCCGTTCATGATCGAGGCGCACGAGATTTTCGTCACGGCCAGCATCGGCATTTCGCTGTATCCGGAAGATGGCGAGGACTGCAACTCGCTGCTCAAATATGCGGACACGGCCATGTACCACGCGAAGAATTGCGGCAAGAATAACGCCAAGCTGTACAGCTCTTCGCTGACGATGGAAATCATGAGCCACGTCAAGATGGAAGTGGGCTTGAGGAAAGCCTTGCAGAACAACGAGCTGTACCTGCTGTACCAGCCGCAGATCGACGTGCCCAGCACGCAGATCGTTGGCGTGGAAGCGCTGGTCCGGTGGCGCCATCCGGAACGGGGCATCATCTCACCCACGGAATTCATCCCGCTGGCCGAGGAAACGGGGCTGATCGTGCCCATCGGCGAATGGGTGCTGCGCACGGCGTGCAACCAGGCCAAGGCATGGCAAAGCCATGGCGGGCGTGCCATCCGCATGGCCGTGAACCTGTCGGCCAAGCAATTCAAGGATGAAAACCTGATGCAGATCGTGCTCTCGGCCCTGGCCGACACGGGGCTAGATGCGCGCCTGCTGGAACTGGAATTGACGGAAGGCACCTTGATGGACGATGCGCGCGCCACCATGGTGACCCTGGAGCAATTGCGCGGCATTGGCGTGTACCTGTCGATCGACGACTTCGGCACGGGCTATTCGTCAATGAATTACTTGAAACGCTTCGACGTGCGGGCCTTGAAGATCGACAAGAGTTTTATCGCCGGCTTGCCGCAGGATGCGGAAAACGCGGCCATCACGCGCGCCATCATCGCCATGGCGCATGGCTTGAAGATGGTGGTGGTGGCCGAAGGCGTGGAAACGGACGAGCAGCTGGTGATGCTGGAAGAATACGGCTGCGACATGGTGCAAGGCTATTTCTTGGGCCACCCGTCGCCGCACGACACGATCACGGCGATGCTGGCCAGGCAGACGAAGCAGCTGGCCAGCGTGGAAACTAGAGCACTTCGAAGGCAAGGATTTGCGTGACTTGCTGCGGATTAAAATTGTCATCGGAAATCAACACGAGGCTGCGGCGGCCGTTTTCCAGTCGCGGGCCCCAGCTGATGCCTTCGATATTGTCGACCCGTGTCAGGCCGATCTTTTCCAGGTCCAGCAGCAATCGCTTGCGCGCCGGCACGTAGGTCGCGCCCGCCAGGGCCGGCAGCGCCTGCACATCGGTGGCGCCCTCCGTATCCATCTCGTAGATGCGCACGTGGTTTCTGTAGACGCCGTCCGCGTTGGCCACGCCGGCCCGCTCCACCACCAGTACCTGGTGATCGTTGACGGCGAGGATTTCCGACACGCCATTGTCCGCTTCACGTCCCGGCGCGGGCCGCGACGCCACGGGTTCAATCGGATACGCGTACTGGCCCAACACCTTGCCCGCGCGGTCCAGGCGCGTGATGCGCACGACGGAGCCGTTATCGGGCGTGGCCAGCGGGCCATCCTGGTACAGGGCCGCTTCCATGCCCAGCCACAAGCTCTTTCCATCGCTGGCAAACGACAGCGCTTCAAAGCTCATGTTGTTGCGCGAGCCGACCTCTTCCTTCGAGACCTTGAACATGGCCGGTGTCGGCAAGGTGGCCAGGTAACGGCCGTCGATGTCCGCATGGCGCAAGAACGGATGCAAGCCCACCTTGCGGTTGCCTTCGCTGCCATACCACAAGCTGCCATCCTGCGGATCGACGCGGATGGTTTCGATGTCGGCCACCTGGTCGCCCTGATCCAATTTTGCATGCGCCAGGTTCGGATAGCGGCTGCCGTCGGGCTGCGTGAAGAAATGCACGCTGCTCAGGCTCACGCTGGAGAAGGCCTTGCTGTCATAGTTCAAGGCGGCGCGGTAGAAGCGGGCAGGATTGATTTCCGAGCGGTCATCACTTTCCATCACCCAGCTCTTGCTGGCCGCATCGTAATCGATGCCGGACAAGCCGCCCACCGTGGTGCCCTCGAACGCGTATTTAAGCGCGATGCGCTGTTCGCCAATCAGGCGCAGGCCGGCAATCGGCGCGTCGCGGGGGAAGCTGGCGCAGGCGGAGAGGACAATGGCGGCGGATGCCAGGGCAAGCGCACGGTGAAAAAAACGATGCATGATAGATATCAGATGAGTTGCGTAGGTCGGCTTAGCGCGAAGCGCATAAGCCGACAACATTGTTAACTTGGCCGGTGGTGGCGTTACGTGGCGTGCCGCCGCTAATCCGACCTACCTTCCAAACATCATCCCACTACACCACCCCATCCGCCTTCAGCCGCGCGATGGCGGCAGCATCAAACCCCAGCGACGCCAGCACCTCGTCGTTGTGCTGGCCCAGGGTCGGCCCCAGCCACTGGGTCTTGCCCGGCGTAGCGGACAGTTTCGGGCTGATGGCGGGCAATTTGACGGGCGTGCCGTCGGGGAACTGATGCTGTTCGAACATGCCGCGGGCGAGAAATTGCGGGTCGCTCATCATGTCGCGCACGGAGTAGATTTTACCGGCCGGCACATCCGCCGCCTTGAGCACGGCCAGCGCGCTGTCTATCGTGTGCGTGGCGCACCAGGCGCCGATGGCGTCGTCGATTTCCTGCGTGCGCGCGACCCTGCCATCGTTGCGCGCCAGCTGCGGGTCGCCCGCCATGTCGATGCGGCCCATGGCCAGCATCAGGCGCTTGAAGATGGCGTCACCATTGCCGGCAATCACGATGTTTTCGCCGTCGCCCGTCGTGTAGGTATTCGAGGGCACGATGCCGGGCAGCGAGCCACCCGTGCGTTCGCGCACCACGCCCGCCTGGTCGTACTCGGGCACCAGGGACTCCATCAGGTTAAACACGGATTCATACAGGGCCACGTCGACCATCTGGCCTTCGCCGGCAGCCGCACCACCCGTCACGTCGCGGTGGCGCAAGGCCATCATGGCGCCGATCACGCCGTGCAGGGCCGCCACGGAGTCGCCGATCGATACACCGACGCGCACGGGCGGACGGTCGGCAAAGCCGGACACATAACGCAAGCCGCCCATCGATTCGCCGATGGCGCCGAAACCGGGCAAATCCTTCATCGGCCCCGTCTGGCCAAAGCCGGACAGGCGCACCATGATGATGGACGGTTTGATTTGCTTGAGCTGTTCGTAGCCGAGATCCCACTTTTCCAGCACGCCGGGGCGGTAGTTCTCGATGATGATGTCCGCTTCCAGGGCCAGCTGGCGCGCGATGGCACGCCCTTCCGGCGCTTTCAGGTTCAGGGTGACGCTTTTCTTGTTGCGCGCCTGCACCGACCACCACAGCGAGGTGCCATCCTTCAGTACGCGCCAGGTACGGATGGGGTCGCCGCCATCGGGCGACTCGATCTTGATCACGTCGGCGCCGAATTCGGCCAGCATGCGGGCACAGAACGGCCCCGCGATCAGGGTGCCCAGTTCCAGCACTTTAATGCCTTGCAATGGACCAGTGGTCGCGGAGGATTCTGTCATGTTGTGGTCAGGTTGCCCTGCGGTCGAGCATCGCGCGGGCAATCGTGCCCGCGTCGACGTATTCCAGTTCGCCGCCCACGGGCACGCCGCGGGCCAGGCGGCTCACGCGCAAGCCCCGCGCCTTCAGCATTTCGCTGATGTAGTGGGCGGTCGCTTCGCCTTCATTGGTGAAATTGGTGGCCAGCACCACTTCGCCGACCACGCCATCGTTGGCGCGGTTCAGCAATTTTTCGAGGTGGATGTCTTTCGGGCCGATGCCGTCCAGCGGAGAGAGCCGTCCCATGAGGACGAAATACAGGCCCTTGTAGGTGAGCGTCTGCTCGATCATCAGCTGGTCGGCGGGCGTTTCCACCACGCACAGCAAGCGCTTGTCGCGCTCTTCGTCGAGACAGGTCTCGCACACTTCATGTTCGGTAAAGGTGTTGCACAGGCCGCAGTGATGCACGGCATCGACGGCCTGGAACAGGGCGCGCGACAGCATGGCCGCGCCTTCCCTATCGTGCTGCAACAAATGAAAAGCCATCCGCTGCGCCGACTTGGGGCCGACGCCGGGCAGGCGCCGCAGCGCCTCGGTCAAGAATTCAAGCGACTTGGACATGGATCAACCTTGTCCCGTGCCATAGATCGAGCGCATGCGGCAGTGCATCAGAATGGCATTTTGAAGCCGGCTGGCAAGTTCATGCCGCCAGTCAAGCCTGCCATTTTTTCAGCGGAGGTCGCTTCCGCCTTGCGCACGGCGTCGTTGAAGGCGGCAGCCACCAGGTCTTCCAGCATATCCTTGTCGTCGGCCAGCAGCGACGGGTCGATGGAGACGCGCTTGACGTCGTTCTTGCAGGTCATGACGATTTTCACCAGGCCGGCGCCGGACTGGCCTTCCACTTCCACCAGCGCCAGTTGTTCCTGGGCCTTTTTCATGTTGTCTTGCATTGCTTGTGCCTGCTTCATCAGGCCAGCCAGTTGATTTTTCATCATGAGAATGCTCCGTTCAATTCAGTTTATGAGTTTTGTTAATCATTAATGCAGGGTCGGCGCGGCGGAGCCGGCCGGTGCAGGGGTAATGGTTCCCGGCACAACAAAAGCGTCGAATGCACGCTTCATGTCGAGCACGAAGGGATCGCTGGCGATAGTTGCTTCCGCTTGCAGCTGGCACGCCTCGCGGTGGGCCTGCGCTTCCGCGCTGGCCGTGTACCAGACGGCGCCCAGTTCCGTGTCGACATTGACCTTGCGGCCGAAACGCTCGCTGAGCACGGCCGCCAGTTTTTCCACGTTGGCCGGACTGCGCCACGTGTCGATCGGCACGCGCAGGCGGAACGTGGTGCTGTGGCCGTCGTGCAGGCATTCGATCAGCTCGGCCTGCACGGCCAGCTGCTGGGCTATGCCGCGCAAGGGCAGCACGGCGGCGACGGCCGGCCAGTTGCCGTCCCAGTCCAGGCCAGGCACGGGCGTGATCACATACGGCCCGCTGGGTGCAGCTTGCTTGGCGGCACGCTGCGGCATGATGACGGCCGGCTGCTCGCTGCTTTGCGCGGCGGGCGCCGCCACGGCAGCCGAAGCGCTGTCGTCGGAAAATTCGGTGACCCACGGCGGCAAGTCGTCGTCGGCTGGCGCCTGCTGTGGCGGCGGCGCGGCAGGACGCGCCTGCTGCACGGGCGCGGGTGCGGGCGGCGCGGCCACGGGCGCTTCCATCACGGCCACGGGTGGTGCATCGTCCCACGGCGCCGGCGCTTTCGCGGCGGCGGACGGTGGCGGCGGAGCGGCCTGGACAGGTGCGGCCGGTGCTGGCGCAGCGGCGACAGGTTCCGCTGCCGGTGCAGGGGCAGCCGGCTTGGGCGCCGACGATGGCGCCGACGGCGCGCTGCCCGGACGGCCTTTCGAAGCGGCACGGGCCGCTTCCAGCGCCGCATTGATGGCGGCGCGGGCGGAACTGATTGGGGCGCCCGATGCTGCCGGGGCCGCCGCAGGAACAGGAGCGGCAGGCGGCGGCGCCGCTGGTGCTGGTGCTGGCGCCGGGGCGGCTACAGGTGCGGGTGCCGGAGCAACCGCGCGTGGCGGCGGCGCTTCGCTGCGGGCTATGCTGGCGGCAGCGGCTGCCACCACGGCGGGCGGTGTCACGGCAGCATGGCTGGCCACGCTGTTCGTGGCGGCGCGGGCGGCCGGTGCGGATGCCCCTGCAGCGGCGCGCGCGGCGGCCACGGCGGCGGGACGATTGCCCGGGACGGAGGCTGGTGCCGCCGGCACGCCATCGGCGCCGCCTATGCCGGGCCGAAAGGCCAGCATGCGCAGCAAGGTCATGGTAAAGCCCGCATATTCGTCGGGCGCCAGGCCCAGTTCATTGCGGCCATGCACGGCGATCTGATAAAACAGCTGGACTTCTTCCGCGTCAAACGCGGCAGCCAGACGCACGATGTCCGCGTACTCAGGCAAATCCTGCGGCAAGGCGGCGGGCACGGTTTGCGCCAGCGCAATGCGGTGCAATAACGTACCCAGGTCTTGCAGAGCACCGTTATACGACAGGCTGCGCGAGGCCATTTCGTCGGCCACGGCCAGCAGATCCGCGCCATCTTGCTGCGCCAGCGCGTCGAGCAGGCGCACCAGGTAGGACTGGTCGAGCGCACCCAGCATGCCTTGCACGGCATCTAAAGTGACTTCGCCGGCCGCGTAGGCGATGGCCTGGTCCGTCAGGGATAGCGCGTCGCGCATGGAACCGTGAGCGCCCTGGGCCAGCAGGCGCAAGGCCGGCTGTTCGAAAGCAATGCCTTCCTGTCCCAGGATATTGTCCAGGTGGCTGATGATGTGGCCGGGCGGCATCTGCTTGAGGTTGAACTGCAGGCAGCGCGACAGCACGGTCACGGGAATCTTTTGCGGGTCCGTCGTCGCCAGGATGAACTTGACGTGCTCGGGCGGCTCTTCCAGGGTCTTCAGCATGGAATTGAACGCGTGGTTCGTCAGCATGTGCACCTCATCGATCATATAGACCTTGAAGCGCGCATTGCTTGGCGCATACACGGCTTGCTCGAGCAGCTGCGCCATTTCATCGACGCCGCGGTTCGACGCCGCATCCATCTCTATATAGTCGACAAAGCGTCCCGCGTCGATCGCCGTGCACGCTTCGCACACGCCGCAAGGCTGGGCCGTGATGCCGCCGGTGCCGTCGGGGCCGATACAATTGAGCGACTTGGCAAGGATGCGCGACAGGGTCGTCTTGCCGACGCCGCGCGTGCCCGTGAACAGGTAGGCGTGATGCAATCGGCCGCTGTGCAAGGCATGCGTGAGCGCGCGCACGACGTGCTCCTGGCCGACGAGCGTCTCGAAATTCTTGGGGCGGTATTTACGGGCGAGGACTTGATAGGACATGCTGAGATTTTACCATGCGATTTTGCGGGTGATCCTGCGCGGCGGGCGCAAGCCTCATGGCCGGGCCAGCTTAAATCTGGCAAACGCGGCAAAGCAGCAATTGTATAACATGGCCGTGTAGAAACAGGGAAAACACGGCAAACCCGGCAGTGCTGCGGATCGGCAAGAAAACGGGGCCGTAAAAGCAAAAAAGCTGCCCATGGCAGCTTGATTGTTGATCCTGAAAAACATTCCCGAAGGAGGCGAGCCTGATCTGCGGCACTCATGGTTAATAGCCGTGGCTGCTTCGTTCCCGACCTGACCAGGTTAGCCATGCCACGATGCGCAGGGGCCCGCCGGGGACAATTATAACCGACCTGCGCAAGATTGGGAAATTGCCGTGCAGCCGAACCAAACCCGGAAGCAAAATCCGGGGTCAGACCCGGCGGGGGAATGCTCCCAATGGGGAGCATTCCGATCCCGAAGGGACTGACCCCAGCATTTACGCCGTTGGGCTTAAATGCCCAGCTCCTGCCAAATCCCATCCACCTTGGCCTTCACTTCCGGCGTCATGGCAATCGTCGTACCCCACTCGCGCGTTGTTTCGCCCGGCCATTTATTGGTGGCATCGATGCCCATCTTGCTGCCCAGGCCGCTGATCGGCGAGGCGAAGTCCAGGTAGTCGATGGGCGTGTTGTCGACCAGGGTTGTGTCGCGGATGGGGTCGACCCGCGTCGTGATGGCCCAGATGACTTCTTTCCAGTCTCGGATATTCACGTCTTCGTCAACCACGACGATGAACTTGGTATACATGAACTGGCGCAGGAAGCTCCACACGCCGAACATCACGCGCTTGGCGTGGCCCGCGTACTGCTTCTTGATCTGCACCACGGCCATGCGGTAGCTGCAGCCTTCGGGCGGCAGGTAGAAGTCCGTGATTTCGCTGAACTGCTTTTGCAGCAGCGGCACGAACACTTCGTTCAGGGCCAGGCCCAGCACGGCCGGCTCGTCCGGCGGTTTGCCCGTGTAGGTGGAGTGATAGATCGGGTCGCGGCGCATGGTGATGCGGTCGATGGTAAACACGGGGAAACTGTCCTGCTCATTATAGTAGCCCGTGTGGTCGCCATACGGCCCTTCCAGCGCATGCTCGTAGCCGCTCGGATGGTTTTCGTCCGGGTAAATATGGCCTTCGAGCACGATTTCGGCCGACGCGGGCACGCGCAGCTCGCTGCCGATGGCTTTCACCAGCTCCGTGCGGCTGCCGCGCAGCAAGCCGGCGAACTGGTATTCGGACAGGCTGTCCGGCACCGGCGTGACGGCCCCTAATATAGTAGCGGGATCGGCGCCGAGCGCCACGGCGATCGGATACGGCTTGCCCTTGCTCTGGATCGCGTGCTCGCGGAAGTCCAGCGCCCCGCCCCGGTGCGCCAGCCAGCGCATGATGACCTTGTTGCGCCCCAATACCTGCTGGCGGTAGATGCCCAGGTTTTGCCGCTTCTTGTTCGGCCCCTTGGTGATCACCAGGCCCCAGGTGATCAAGGGGGCGACGTCGCCGGGCCAGCAATGCTGGATGGGCAGGCGCGCCAGGTCGACGTCGTTACCCTCCCAGACGATTTCCTGGCACTTCGCGCCGCGCAACTCTTTCGGCGACATGTCCCACACGGATTTCACCAGCGAGCCCAGGCCCAGCAAATCCTTGAAATCCTTCGGCGGCTCCGGCTCCTTCAGGCGCGCCAGCACATGGCCGATCTTGCGCAGCTCGCTGACGTCTTCCGCGCCCATGCCCAAGGCCACGCGGCGCGTGGTGCCGAACAGGTTGCCCAGCACCGGCATGGTGTATCCCGTCGGATTATTGAACAGCAAGGCCGGTCCGCCCGCGCGCAGGGTGCGGTCGCAGACTTCCGTCATCTCCAAAATCGGCGAAATGGGGGTTGAAATGGGCTTAAGTTCACCCATTTGTTGCAGTTGAGAAATAAAATCTCGCAAATCTGAATATTTCATGTGTTTTTAATTTTTTTTGACGTCGGACGCCGTTGCTGAAGGATCTATGCCAAGTAATTGATTTTATTGGCTTTTGGCACAATGCAAGTCAAAAAGTAAGACATAAAAGTAATAAAGAAACGATTCGTTAGTATTGACTTGATATAAAACGGCTTCTACAATTCGCCCAACTTGAAAGAGCACGCCGGCCCAGAGCTTGATTTTAGCGTTTCTCTTTCATTCACGGAGTCGGGGCTCCACATGACATTTTAAGGAGTGTTTTCAAAAGGCGTCTGCCTTACCCCCGGTAAAAGTTGTATTGCGACTGATCCAATACCAGCATGGGACCGATCAGCTCAAGCAAGCAATGACGGCGTTTCTCGCACGCATCCATACGCGGCGGAAACGATGATATTTCTGATGCACGGCATTGGCAGTACCCACAACACCGCGACACCGCGGAGGGACTGCCTGTTGACGCGACATTTCGGGGAACTCTATGACTCATCGTAGCACTGAAGCAGCATTGCCTGCTTCAACCGTGGCTGGCCAGCCAGCGTTGGCGCGTTTGCGCGCCCGCGCACAAGCCATTTCGGCACGTGGCGTTTTAACCACGGCGCAACACACACTGACAGTCTTCGGCATTTCCGCCCTGGCACTGATCGCCCTGCTGATGTTCCGCCCTGACCTGGGCAAGCAACTGACGCACAGCCTGTTCCCGCTGCCGATGGCGGAAGCGCAAGCCGTTGAAGCGCCGGCCCTGTCGGCACTGATGGAAGCGCCTGCTTCCGTGCAAACGGCCGCCGCCAGCGAAGCACCGCTGAGCAAGGAAGAAAAAGCCTTGCTGGGCACGCAAAAGCAGCAGCAATGGGTCACCAACTGGCTCTCCAAGCGTTACCGCGTGGCCAACGATGCGACCAATATGCTCGTGTCGACGGCGTATCTGACGGCCCGTGAAATCAAGCTGGACCCGCTGCTGATCCTGGCCGTGATGGCCATCGAATCGGGCTTGAACCCATTCGCGGAAAGCCCCGTCGGCGCGCAAGGCTTGATGCAAGTCATGTCGAAAGTACACCATGAGCGTTTTCAGGAAATGGGCGGCGTGCAAGCAGCCCTGAACCCGGTCGCCAATATCCGCGTCGGCTCCCTGATCCTGAAAGACTACGTCACGCGTGGCGGTTCCGTCGAAGCGGGCCTGAAAACCTACGTGGGCGCCGCCAACTTCGCCACCGACTCGGGCTACGGCTCGCGCGTGCTGGCTGAATACCGCCGCCTGAAACAAGTATCGGCCGGCCAGCGCGTGCCGACCACGACACCGGTGATGGCATCGAACACGCCAGCCCCAGCCAAGGCGCCGGCAGCGGTAGCGGAAAGCGGCATCACCATCAAAGTATTGCCCCACAACGAGATCGCCGGCCTGTGACCCTTTAAAAGCCCTCACAGGGGCATCCAAAAAGCAGCACCCAGTAAAAAAGCCACCGCATGCAAGTGCCGGTGGCTTTTTTACTGCCCTGCGGCAGCAGCCGCAGGGATTACGCTATATATTACTTGCGCTTGTTGGCGCCCACTTCTTCCTCGCGGAATTTCACTGCCAATTTATCCAGCACGCCGTTCACATACTTGTGGCCGTCGATACCGCCAAACGACTTGGCCAGCTCGACCGCTTCGTTGATGACGACGCGGTACGGGATTTCCATGTTGTTCTTCAGCTCGAAAGCGCCGATCAGCAGGATGCCGTGTTCGATCGGCGACAGTTCCGCGATATTGCGGTCGATCAACGGAGCCATGCTTTCGCGCAACGCCAGCGAATCCTTGATGGCGCCGTACAGCAGCACCGTGAAATGATCGCCATCGGCCTTGTCGAAACCGTGGGCCGCGCGAATATTGTTCACGACGGTGGTCGCGTCTTCATTATTCAGCAGCCACTGGTACAAGCCCTGCAGCGCAAACTCGCGCGCGCGGTGACGCGGCGTGCGGTTTTTGCTGGGATTGGCGAGCAAATTTTTCTCAGTCATGATTGTTACCTGTTCTTAAATACGTATGTACTGCAGATAGTGACGAATACCGCGGTGCGCTGCCAGGCAGCACACTGCGGCGCAAGCACGATTAATCCTCGTCTGTGTCTTGCAACTCTTCCAGCGCTTGCGCCAGATTGGCCATTTCCACCGCCACGCGTGCCGCTTCGGCTCCCTTGACCAGCATGCGCACTTCCGCCTGCTCGTCGTTTTCGGTCGTCAACACTGCGTTGGCGATGGGGATGCCGTAATCGAGACCGACGCGCGTGATGCCCGCGCCCGATTCGTTCGATACCAGCTCGAAGTGGTAGGTTTCACCGCGAATGACGGCGCCCAATGCGATCAGGGCGTCGAATTGCTCGGTTTCTGCCATTTTTTGCAGAATCAGTGGGATTTCCAGGGCGCCCGGCACGGTCACGTGCAGGATATCTTCATCGGCCACGCCCAGCTTGCTCAACTCTTCCAGGCATGCCGACAGCAAGCCACCACCGACGATTTCATTGAATCGTGCCTGGACGATACCGACGCGCAAACCTTCGCCGGCAAAATTGGTTTCGTATGCTCCTACGGTCATCATATGCCTCTTTATCAGGTGATCAGCGGCCAGCCATGTGCCAGGCCGCTGAAATTATTTAATTACTGCTGGCCAGGATGGCACTGAAAACCTGTCACTTCCAGGTCGAAACCGACCATCGACGGCATCTTGCGGGGACTGGCCAGCAATTGCATCTTGCTCACGCCCAAGTCGCGCAGGATCTGTGCACCGATGCCATAGCTGCGCAAGTCCATGCTGGCGGCGCGGCCTTTCGGCTTGGCTTGCGGCGTGTCCAGGGCGGCGAACTGGGCAAACAGCTCGCTCGACGTCTCGCCGCAGTTCAGCAAAACCATCACGCCACGCTCGGCCTGCTTGATGGCGGCCATCGAGGCGGCCACCGTCCACGAGTGGGTGGTCGCTTCGCTTTCCAGCACGTCCAGCAGTGAAACGGGCTGGTGCACGCGCACCAGCGCTTCCAGGCCGGGAGCCAGGTCGCCATGCACGAGGGCCAGGTGGGCCGACGCGCTGGGCTTGTCGCGGAAGGCGATCAGGCGGAATTCGCCGTGCGCCGTGTGCAGGGTGCGCTCGGCAACGCGCTCGACCAAGGACTCCGTCTGGCTGCGGTAATGGATCAGGTCGGCAATCGTGCCGATCTTCAGGCCATGTTGCTCGGCAAACACCAGCAAGTCCGGCAGGCGCGCCATGGTGCCGTCGTCCTTCATGATTTCGCAAATCACGGATGCGGGCGTCAAGCCGGCCATGGCCGTCAGGTCGCAACCGGCTTCCGTATGGCCTGCGCGCATCAGCACGCCGCCTTTCTGCGCTTTCAGCGGGAAGATATGGCCGGGCTGGACGATATCGCTGGGCTGCGTGCCCTTGGCCACAGCCACCTGGATGGTCTTGGCACGGTCGGCGGCGGAAATGCCCGTCGTCACGCCTTCGGCAGCTTCGATGGAGACGGTGAAATTGGTGCCGTAAGCGGTGCCGTTGCGCGACGTCATCATCGACAGGTTCAGCTCGTCGCAACGCTCTTCCGTCAGGGTCAGGCAGACCAGACCACGCGCATGCGTGATCATGAAATTGATGGCTTCAGGCGTTACGAAATCGGCGGCAAGCACCAGATCGCCTTCATTTTCCCGGTCTTCTTCATCGACCAGTATCACCATGCGGCCGGCGCGCAATTCAGCGACGATCTCTTCGGTGCTGGATATAGACATTGTTCATCCTCGTATGACGCCTGGCCAAACCTGCTGCGCGTCGGTATAGGCGGCCTGCGATGCTCACCGTACCTTCGTACGGTTGCGCGTCTCGGCCACCTCTCCCTTCCGCTCGCGACGGTTTTGCCGGGCGTTGTTAGTGAAACTAAAAACTGCAACATCAAGTGCGAATATTCCTCAGATTTCCGGGAATTTTCTTATAACCTGCTATTTTAAAGGATTTAGCGCTTGCAGACCTGAAATAAGACAGTCCAGCAACATCAATAGGCAGGCCGCTGCCCTGCCTGCCCCACAAAGCCCCGCTTCGCCGATCCAGCGCGCGCGGCGGCGGCAAAGCGCGCGCCGCCGGCCTTGCAAAGAGCATAAGATCAGACTGTCATCGCCACGGCGCTGATACCCCACTCGCAGCGACACCCCACACAGGAGCGGCAATATGAAAACCAACGGATCGGCCATCTGGTCAGGCGGAATCAAGGACGGCAAGGGCGCCATCAGCACGCGCAGCGGCGCCTTGCAGGAATATCCCTACGGTTTTGCCAGCCGCTTCGAAGGCAAGCCCGGCACGAATCCCGAGGAATTGATCGGCGCCGCGCACGCAGGCTGCTTCACCATGGCCCTGTCGCTGATCCTCGGCGAAGCGGGCCTGACGGCGGAAAAGATGGAGACGACGGCCGAAGTAACCCTCGACAAGGTGGACGACGGCTTCGCCATCACGGCCGTCCATTTGCTCCTGAAAGCGAAAATCCCCGGCGCCGACCAGGCAAAATTCGAGGAATTGACGGGCAAGGCCAAGGCTGGCTGCCCCGTGTCGAAGCTACTGAAAGCCAACATCACCCTGGACGCCACCCTGCTGCCCTAGATTTTAAGCACGGGCTTGACAGGTTCCACGGCAGCGACGGGCGCCACCAGAGGCAGGCGCGAGTCGCTGGCTGGCAATGGCCGGTTCATCAAGCCGGGATTCAGGGCTGCATTATTCAGGTTATAGGCGGCGATGGCCGCCGCCACGGATGGGTCTTGCGATGACGGCAGCGGCACGGCCTGGCCCGCGTTTTGCGCAGCCTGCTCTTGCGCCTGCGCATTTTGCTGGACCAGCTGGGCCTGCGCCGTCGCCAGGCCAGCATCGGCCTGCCCCTGCGCTGCGCGTGCCAGCGACTGCGATCGGTCGGAGGCTGCCTGAGCCGCCATTTGCGCGTCGTCGGCGGCCAGCTGCGCCCGCGCCGCATCATCCGCCGCTGCTTGCGCCCGCTGCTGTAATTCCTGCTGCTGCACTTGCCCCTGGCGCAACTCTTCCACCCTTTCTGCTTCCTGCTGCTGCATCTGCTGATCAGTATTGATGCGTTCGTTATCCAGGCGTTCGGCGTCCAGGCGCAGAGTATCGACGCGCTGGTTGTCCGTGCGCTGCGTCTGCAACAGTTCCGCTGCATCGGCGGCGGCTTGCGCAGAAGGCTGGGGCCGCAGCTCCTGCAAATCCAGGTTCAGCTCGTCCGCTTCCAGTTGCTGCTGCAGTTCCATCTGCCGTTGCGCAATGGCAGCCGTTTGCGGCGGCGCCGCGTCGGCGGCCTGCGTCTGCCCGGCCTGCACCGCATTGGACGGCAGTGCTTCGCCCGTCAAATCTGCTTCGACTCCGGCTGTCAGCGGCGCGCCCTGCTGCCGGGCCAGCACGGCGCCCACCTGCGCCAGCACGTCCGTTCCCTGTTGCAAAGCGTCCAGGGTGGCATTGCTGTCGGCCGCATAGGCGGCCTGTAACGTTGGCGCATCGACATCTTCATTGCGCAAATCGATGCCGATGCGGGCCAGTTGCGCTTGCGTGAGCAAGCCGCCGTCCTGCGCCAGCGCGGCGGCCGCATCCGTCGTGCCATCGCCCGACAATAAATCATAGCGCTGCGCCAGACTGCCCGGCGTGTCGCCGGCCGTCGCCAGCTGGCTGGCGTCGATGCCGCTCGTTTGCAGCTGGGCGAACGATTCCGTCAACTGCCGCGCCAGCGCCAGCAAATCGTCATTGACATTCACGGGGGTATTGGCCGCCCGGGCCTCTTCCGTGGCGCCCTGCAGGGCCAGCAGTTGCCGGCGCGACAAGGCCGCGCCGGACAGGAACTGCCCCAGCGGGGAGATGTCGACCTGGGTCGATGACAGGATGGCAAGGGCCGCCGCCGCGCTGGACGGCGGCACGGGCAGCGTGGGCGCCAGCGGCGCCGTCGCACCCACACGTGACGTGGCCGGGATGGTGTTGGGCACGGTTGCGCGCGAAATCGGGTCCATGGCTAGCCTCCACTGCGGAAAGCTTCATAGTATGCGCGTCTGAAGGAAAAGCAACACACGCTTGGCAAGGCCGCTCGTGTGCTGCTTCAAGCTGTGTCTTAAGCGGCAGCCTTGTCCAAGGACAGCATGCGCTCGACATAGCGGGCGATCAGGTCGATTTCCAGGTTGACCTTGCCATCGACCGTCAAGTGTTTCAATGTCGTCATGGCGATCGTGTGCGGGATCAGGTTGATCGAGAAACGGCAGCCGCTGACGGCGCCCGCGCCCAGGTCTTCCACGCGGTTGACGGTCAGCGACACGCCATTGACGACGACGGAACCCTTGAAGGCCAGGTATTTCGCCAGTTCGTGCGGCGCTTCGATCACCAGTTCCCACGATTCACCCACGGCTTCGAATTTGCGCACGATGCCCAGGCCGTCGACGTGGCCGGAAACCAGGTGGCCGCCCAGGCGCTCGGCCAGGGTCAGGGCTTTTTCCAGGTTCACTTCCGTGGTGGTATCGAGGCCCACGGTGCAATTGAGGCTTTCGCGCGAGACATCGACGGCAAAGCCCGTGTCCGACTTTTCCACCACCGTCATGCAGGCGCCATTGATGGCGATCGAATCGCCCAGGGCCACGTCGGCCAGCGGCAAACCGCCCGCGTGGATGTTCAGACGCACGCCGGCATCGAGGCCGCCGTCGAGCGGCTGCACGGTTTCAATCTTGCCGATGGCGGCAACAATTCCTGTAAACATGAACTAACCCTATAAAGTATAAAAGTATTAATTGCGCTGGGCGAATCTTGCAAGGATACGCATATCTTCGCCCACTTGCTGAACCTGGTGAAATTGCAAAGTGCGCTGCTGCTTGATATCCGTCAAGGCGGGCAAGGCAAACATGCCTTGCGCGTCGCCCAGCAAGGTAGGCGCCAGGTAGACCAGCAGCTCGTCGACGCAGCCTTCGCGTATCAGCGAGCCGTTCAGTTTGGCGCCGGCCTCGACGTGGACTTCATTGATTTGCCGGCGTCCCAGTTCCAGCATCAGCGAGGCCAGGTCGACCTTGCCATCCCCGTTCGGCAGCAGGATGACTTCCGCGCCCAGGGCGCGCAGCTGCGCCTCCTTTTCCGGATTGGCGACGGCGGCCACGATCCAGGTGCCGCCCCCTTGCAGGATGCGTGCGTTGAGGCTGATGTCGAGCCGGCTGTCGACAACGATGCGGCGCGGCTGGCGCGGCGTCTCGACGGCGCGCACATTCAATTGCGGGTCGTCCGCCTTGACCGTGCCGATACCCGTCAGGATGGCGCAGGCGCGCGCGCGCCAGGCGTGGCCATCGGCGCGCGCCTCTGGGCCCGTGATCCACTGGCTTTGGCCATTGTGCAAGGCCGTCATGCCGTCCAGGCTGGCAGCCGTTTTCATGCGCACCCACGGCTTGCCGCGCTGCATGCGTGAAAAGAAGCCGATGTTCATTTCATAAGCCTCGTCGGCCAGCACATCCGTGGTGACGGCGATGCCGGCCGCTTGCAGCTTGGCCAGCCCCTGCCCCGCCACCAGCGGGTTCGGGTCCGTCATGGCGGCCACGACGCGGCCCAGCCCCGCGCGCACGAGCGCATCGGAGCATGGCGGGGTACGGCCGTGATGGTTGCATGGTTCCAAGGTGACATAGGCGGTGGCGCCGCGCACGTCGTTGCCGCGCGCCGCCGCATTGGCTAGCGCTTGCACCTCGGCATGATCCTGCCCTGCCGCCTGCGTCACGCCGGCGCCGATCACCTGGCCGTCCCTGACGATCACGCAGCCGATGCGGGGATTGGGCGAGGTCGTGTACAAACCGCGCGCCGCCCATTCCAGCGCCAGGCGCATGCCATCGATATCGTTGAGTATTTCCACGGGCTTCTTTGCTTGAAGATAAATAATTGGTCAGTCTTGCTACGAACTGTCGGCCACGCCGCTGCAATTGACCGCCTGCTGCTGCGGATCGCACACGCGCACCCTGCCCAGCATATTGATTTTAATATGCCGCACCTGCTTTCCCAATGCCAGGGACAAGGTGCCCCAGCGCGCCGCCAAACTATTGGTCGCGCTGCAACTGCGTCCTGCGCCATTGTAGGCGATATAAAACGGCGCCGTGGCCGAGGAAAACGCGAACTGGGCCGTGATGCCCTCCGGCAGCGGTCCCTGGCGGAACAGCAATTCGTCATCGCCATCGAACGCGAGATTGGCATTGCGGTCGATGAATACCAGCCAGCCTGCGCGCCAATCCGTGCCACCGGGCCCGGCCGGCATCAGCAGCACGCGCTGTCCCCGCGCCATCGCCTGCGCCCGCGTCAGTTCGATGGCCGAAAACAAGTCAGTGGCCGCCGCGCGCACCTGCTGGCGCGCCAGCACCTGCTGCAAGCTGGGCATGGCGGCGGCCGCCAGCAGCGCGGCAATCGCCAGCACGGCCAGCAATTCGAGCATGGTGTGCCCGACGGTGCGTACAGTCCACGGTGGACGCTTGCGCATGGCCATGGCCTAGGGCCAGCAATGGCTGGCTGGCCCGCTGCTGCCGCGCTCGCCCGTGCTGCTCAAGGACAGAACGCCGCAATCGGCATCCTGGAACTGCGCATCGACCTTGGACGTGCCCGGCAGGGCGCGCAACAGCACGCATTGCCCGATCGCCAGGCCCGGACAGGCCAGTGCCTCGATTTCATACGCGCTGCGGGCCGCGCCCCCGTCGCCGGACCACCATGGAAACTGCTGCGCCTGCTCCGCCGGCGACGCCGAGGAAAATGCCAGATAGTGATTGTTCTGCGAGTAATAGCGCTCCTGCTGTTGCATCAACCGCAGCAGGGCCGCCTGACCCTGCACCCGCTTGGCGCGCACGACGTGACCATGATAAGCGGGCACGGCCAACGCCATCAGCAGGCTCATGATCGCCAGCGCGGAGAGCAGTTCGATCAGGCTGAAGCCCTGCGGGTTGGCAGCGGGAGCGCCGCCGTTTGCAGCGGGTCCATTCCGCCTTGCCAGCGTCCCCATGCGATCTCCCCTTTCCAAAAAACGCCAGCCGATACGCTGCAGTGCCTTGCCGGGGCCTATTTTTTCTTGGCCGCCTCGTGCAATTCGCGCCAGTTCGCCACTTCGCGCCAGCTGAGGCGCCGGGCCGGCAGCGGTGCGCTGACGACCTTGAGTCCCGCCCCGCTGGCTACGCCGGGCAAGCCCGGTTGCAGCACGGCCAGTTCCTTGCGCCCCTCGGCCCGCCCTGCCGCAGTCGCGGCGCCCACCGTGCTGTTCAGTTCCAGCGCCAGCGGCGGCGCGCGCGCCAGGCCATCGAACAAGCGTCCCGTCTGCTCGCCCGCCTGCACGACACCGGCGCCATCGGCGGCAAAGCCGCTCAGCACATCGAGCACGTACAGGCGCGTGGCCGGCTTGGCGCAAGGATCGCGCCCTGGCAGGAGCGTATTGAACAGCACCTTGCCGGCGGCCAGCACGGCACCGTTGATGCTGCGTTCGCCCGTCTGCGCGGTATCGAGAAAATCGAGGTACCAGCCATGCATGGCGTCGCTGCCCGTGTAGCGCAACTCGGCGCCGTCGACGCGTACGCCGCCTGCCGTCTCGCCCAGGCTGCGCTGCTCCAGGTCGCTCCGGCTGCGCGTGGGTGAGCTTGCCCGCAGATCGTCGTGCACGGCGTAAAACGACTGCGACAGGAAGGCGGAAGGCCAGGTATCGGTTGCTTCGACCAGCTTGCCCGTGCCAAACAGCAGCAGATAGCCGCCGCCGGGCGCATAGGCCACGTTCAGCTGCTGCGTCACGGGCTGGCGCCGGCCCTGCGTATCGCGCGCGACAAAGACGAGCTTGCGTCCCTGGCCGTCCTTCCACGGCGGCCCGGCAACCATGTCGAGACGCCAGATATTGCCCTTCAAATCGCCCGCATACAGGAAAGCCAGCGCGCCGTCGCCGCTTGGCACCACGGCGGGCGGGGCCAGCGCCTGGGGTGTGGCATCCGCATCGCTGTCATGGCCACCATCACCGCCACCGCTGGCCACAGGCACCTTGAGCCGGAAGTAATTACTTCCCAACACCCAAGGCATGCCGGGCGCCTTGTCCAGCGCCAGCAGGAAGATAGCGGCCGCCGATGCGGGCGCCGTCGTGTCCTTGCCGTCGTTAACATGGTTGTTGTAGCCGCTGGCGACGACGGCAAAATCGCGGTAGGCAGGCGCGCCCTCCTTGCCGCCCATGTTGATGCGGGCGAAGGCGGGCGGCGCGCGCACGTTGCCCATCAGCTTGTCGTCACGGTCCGTGAATTCCCACAGCGCCCCCTCCTGCGCGAAGCGGGCCGGGTCGGTGATGTCGAGCGCAAACACGCCTTGCGCCCCGCCGCCCATGCCCGACACCAGCACCGTCTTCCAATGTCCCAGCGCCAGTACTTCCGCCGTAGCCGCCCCGCCGTCGAGCAGCGGGCCCGGACTGTAGTGAGTGCTCGCAGCGGCTGGCGCAAGGCGCAGCAGGGCTTGCGGCAGATAGGCAAACAATTCGCTGCCCGTGCGCGCATCGAAGGCATGCAGCAAACCATCGTTGGCACCCAGGTACAGCATCTTGCGCCGCGCCAATAAGGCCTTGCGGTGCACGCCATAGCCGGCCCCCGGCATGCCCAGCCCCGGCGCCCCCACGTACACGAGATTGCCATACGGCGCCGCGCCCAAGTTGCCGGCTCGGCGCCGCAAGAAGCCGCCTGGCTGGCCCACCTCGAGCGTGCGCTGGCCCAGCAGATACGCCAGGCGCGCCTCCCCCAGTCCATCGCCGCCGTCGAATGCGCCGCGCTGTTTTGCATCGAGTCCTTTCCAGGCCAGCGGCATCAGGGCGCCCTTGGCGTCGAGCGTGTAGACGGGACGCAAGGCCGCCGGCGCTCCATCCGGCGCGAGCTTATCCATTCCGCCCGCGCGCCACCATGGCTTGCCAGGAAGCAGTGTCCCATCGGCACCCACGGCAAATGCAGTGCGCGACACGGTCATGCCGCCATCGGCCAGGCGCATCTGCGTCTGGAACCAGTATGCCTCTTCCGTCCCGCTGGCCAGCGCCATCAGGGTTGGCCCGGCAAGCGTCGCTGGCAAGGTCGCCTTATCGGCGGCAGCAAAGGCTGCGCGCAGTCCCGCGATCAGGGCGGCCGGATCGCTGCCGGGCAGGTAATGGGTGGGCCAGAGGCCGTCCAGGCTCCACTCGTCCAGCGCGCTGCCCGTCGCGCTCTTGAACGGGTTGGCGTCGCCATTCGCATCGAGAAAGCCGCCATATTTGGCTGCCAACAGCAAAGGCGTAGAAACAGGCGTGGCGGCCGAATCGCCCTGGCGCAAGTCGCCCGCGTAGTGCTCGACCTTGGCAACGCCGTCGTTCTTGCCGCCAGGACGCAAGGCCTGCACGTGCGACCAATAAGCCAGCCCCGCCGCGTGGTAGCTGGCGCCGCCCGCCCCGTCGGCCAGCAATTCCAGCGCAGCCAGATCGGGCCGTGGCGCAGGATTACCCTGTGCGCCACCGCTTTCCAGGCTGCCCACCGCATGCGTCCACACCATCGCGTCGAACGGCGGCGGTGCGAAGCCATCGGCAGCGCGTGCGCGGTCGCCGTTGGATGCGGGAGCCACAGGAACATTGCCGGGCACATAGCGGTCGCCCGCCATGCCCGCGTCGCCGAGGCTGACAACGACGTGGCGCTGGCAACTGGCCGTTTGCGGATCGCTCCATGGCGTTACGACCGGCAAGCCATCGTCGATGGCAGGCGGGGCCGTGGCGGGTGGCACGACGGCGCTCGCTTGCCTTCCCTGCAGGTAACGCAGCGATTCGTACAGCAATTCAGCCAGCGGTGCTGCCTTCGCGTACGCGCCGGGATGCCCGGCATTGCCGCGGCCCAGGCCATTGATGTAAGCGGTCACCCCGCCGCCAGAGCCTGCGCTTTGGACTAGGTACACGCCGTTGGCGGGATTCCACTCGGCGCCGGCATTGTCTTGCGGCATAAAGTCGGGCGCCGTCCAACGCTGCCTGCCCACGTGGGCCAGCGGCGCGCGTAGCACGCCGCCATACACGGGGCCGGCGTTGCCGGACGCACCGTTCAAATGGCCAAACACGCCCACGCGTACCCGGCCGCCATGGCGCTGCACGGCGCCCACAGGCTTGTAGTTCTTGCCATACGCGAGGCACAAGTCGTCGCGCAGCGGCCCTTCTTCCGTGTCGCAAACGCGCACGCGCGCGAGGAACACGCCGTTCGTGGCCGCAACCCCGGGCGCGTCGCAACTGCCGCCCGGGGGCAAGCTGGCGTCGCCGAACAGCAGGCGGTTGCGACAGGAAACAATAGCCAGTTGCGCCAGCGCAAACGGCGTCGCGGCCGCCACACCGGTCTGCAGGACCTTGCGCGGGAAAAAGACGGGGTGGGCAAAGAAGTCGATGGGCTTGTCGGCATCGGGCAAATAAGCGCGCTGCAGCACCGTCTTGCGCACCTCGTCGATGACGCGGTCGCCGCCCGTCAAGGCATAGCGCACGATGTCGAGCATGCTCGTGCTGGCCCAGTTGAGAAAATTGCCGCTGAAACTGTCGCCGCCGCAGCCGTGCAAGGCATCGGCCGGTTTCAGCGCGGAGAAGTAAGCGGTCGCTACGCGCAAGTCCGGCAGCATAACGCCGTCCTTGCTGCGGTACGGATAGCTGTAGCACATGCGCGCATGGAAGTACCCTGCGTATTCGCGTTGCGGCGCATAGTCGCCTCCGTGCGCGGCAGCGGCGGCAGCGTGCGTGAGGGACAGGTTGAGCAGCAAATTCGGCGGCACCCTGGCGCCGTACAAACCCGCGTCGGCCCGCGCCAGCACCACGGGAGAAGCGGCCGCGACGGCGGCGCCACAAACCAGGCAAACGAGGCCGACCAGCAGCCGCCAGCCGCGCCAAGGCGCCCTCATGGCCCCGCTCCCACCGCCTGCTTGCGGTAATAACTTTGCAGCACGACTTGCGTGCTTTCCTGTGCGCCAAAACCGATGGCCGTGATGCGGTAGACATAGCTTTCCGTCGCCAGGCCGCCAGCCACTGCCGCGGCCTGCGCGCCGGGCGGATGAAACGGCAGCAGTTCGATCAGGTAGCGGGGCCGGCGCGACGGCAGGAAACCCTGCCCCGTCTGCATGACGGCGCCCGTAAACTGGCCGTATGGCACCGTGCGGCTGCCAGCTTCGGCGCCATCGAGGTCCGTACTTAACCAGAGCGCCGGTGCGTCCGGCGCGGCGGGCAGGCACAGGCCCAGTGCGCCGCCCTCGCCGCAGCCGTCCGCGAACCCTGCCGCACTGCCTGGCGCGAAGAGGCTGCTGCGTCCCGGCGCGCCAGGCAAGCCTTCGATATCGTTCTGCGCATCCACCAATGCCTCCTCCGCCGCCTGAAACGCGATCTGCCGGTCACGCTCGCCGCGTGCCGCCTTTTCGCCCTGCAAGGCCATCTGCGCCGCCGATACGCCCAGCAGCAAGATGATCACCAGCAGGCACAGCACATACACCAGAGTGGCGCCGCCGTGGCGTACACGGGGCAGACGCCACGGTTTGCGACAGTTGACGCCCGCGTCAGCCATCGCGCCGCCCGCCTAGGCAGGCCCGTTGCGCAGCATGATGCTCGTCTGCACCAGTTGCCGCAGCCTGGAACGCGTTGCGGCGGGCAAGGACGCGCGCGCGATGCGCACACCCGTGTCGCCGGCACCATGCGCCTCGGCATACGCCTTGCCGAACAGATCGAACTGCGCCGGCCCCAGTTCCGCCAGCTTGTCCGCCTGGCCCGCCTCGCCATGCAGCAACAGGGCCACGCGCACGCTGGCCACGCGTTTCCAGTGCGTGCGCCGGTGCAAATCGCGCTGACGCGCGGCCGCATCCGCCCCCTCCAGCACCAGCGCCGCATCGTATGCGTCGAGCGCGCTGGCGTTGACGTAGCGGTTCGCCACGCCGTCAAACGGCGTATCCGTGTCGAGGCCATACAGCACCTGGAAACCGTCGACGCCGCGAATGACGGCGTCCGCGCCCCAGCCGTTCGCGCCACGGTATTTGCAACGCAATTCACCCTCGCCATCGGCGCCCTGCGCCACATAGAAAATGCTCCAGCCCCGCTGCGCCTGCGTTTGCGCGGCGCCCACGCCGAAGCCTGCGCAATTGAGTACGGAACCGTCGCCGCCCTCTTCCTTGCCGGCGCCGTAATAACGCAAGGCCAGCACGTCGCTGCCATGCAGGGCGCCGGGCAGCGCGCCGCTGATGCCTTCGCTGTTCTTGCCCAGGCTGCGCGCATCGAGCCCGGCCACATTGGCGCTGTCGTCATCGGCATGGGCGACGGGCGCGGCGCTGCTGTCCCAGTTCACGTATGCCGTCTGGCGCACGGCGCGGGCGATGGTGTCGAGCGCATAGCGGCCGTTGTCATCGAGGCGCGCGCTGGCGGACTGGTCGCCATAGCTGCCGCTGGCGGCCAGCAGCACGCTACTGGCGGCCAGCATCAGCAGCGCACCGAGCGACAAGGCCACCAGCAATTCGACGAGGCTCATGCCGCGATGCCAGTGCAGGGCAGTGTTCATGCGCCGCTTCCGCCCAGCTGGAATGCCAGCCTGGGCAGCGACTCGCCTGCCGCATTCACGGCGGGCGAGCCATCGGGCAGGCGGGCGCGCCAGCCCAGCTTGATGACGATGGGCGCGCCCTTGCCGCCACTGCACGCCCACTGCAAGCCCTGGGCGGCGGCATCCCACGCGGAAGTGTCGCGGCAGATATGCAGGCGCGCGCCGGGCAAGGCCGCATGCAGCCGCTGCTTCCATTCGGCGATATCGAATTGCGCCAGTTCGGCCGCGCTGCAGGCGGCAGTACCAAAACAGTCCGGCGCACCGCCGCCCGCTTCGGCGTCGTCCGCCGCCGCATACGCCACATTCAGGTAGGGATTGCCCGTATCGGGGCCATTCATGAGCACGCTGTTCGCGCGCATGCGCTCGGCCATGCCGGCCGCCAGTTGCACGCCCGCCGACAATAGCGCCGACTCATGGCGCGCGCGCAGGGAGTGCAGCTGCAGGATGCTGGCGCCCAGCAGGCCCAGCGCCAATAGCAGCAGCGACACGAGCACCTCGACGAGGCTGCTGCCACCCATGAGACCACGCGCGCCGCTGTGCATGAGCTTCTCCTGCGGACAGAATGAAACCAGGACTGGAGCCGCACGGACGCACGGCCCAGCTACAAGATAGGCGCGCGCAAAAAGCCGGGTCTGCGCTGGCGCAAACAGTACGGCGAAAGGTGGGAAGAACAGCGTTGGGATTAATCAGTCCGCTTGCCGGGCGAACACTGGCGTGGTGAACACGGGGCGCAAACCGGCCCCGTTTTCAACAAGGTGAACAAGAAGGTGAGGTCAGGGCTTGCGCGCCTGCCCCACTTCGGCGATGGCGTCCTGGAACTCGGCCAGGTCTTCGAAATTCTTGTAGACGGAGGCGAAGCGGATGTAGGCGATCTTGTCGAGGCGCTTGAGTTCCTGCATGACGAGTTCGCCGATATAGCCGGAATCAACTTCGCGCAAGCCGCTGGTCAGCAGTTTTTCCTGGATGGACGCGATGGCCGTATCCACGGAGGCGGCCGCGACGGGACGCTTGCGCAAGGCCAGCATCAAACTGCCACGCAACTTATCCGCAGCGAACTCCGTCCGGCTGCCATTCTTTTTGACGACGGCCGGCATGATAAGTTCAATGCGCTCGTAAGTCGTAAAACGCTTGTCGCATTTGCCGCAGCGGCGGCGGCGCCGAATGGCATCCCCTTCCTCCGATACGCGCGTATCGAGAACCTGGGTGTCGCCGTGCTGGCAAAATGGACATTTCATGGGCTGGCTACAACTTTATAGTAATAATTACGGGAAATCACCGTCCTTGTACAAAGGGCGCCCGAATCACTCCGGGCGCCCTTGGGCACGCAGGAATGTGTCATACAGAATCTTACTCTGTATGACACATTCTGGACAAATAATTATGCAGCGTACACAGGGTGCGCGTCGGCCAGCACCTTCACGGCCGCCTTCACGCGCTCGATGGTGGCGGCGTCATGCGGATTGTCCAGCACGTCCGCGATCAGGTTGCCCACTTCTTCCGCTTGCGCTTCCTTGAAACCGCGCGTCGTCATCGCCGGGCTGCCCAGGCGAATGCCCGAAGTGACGAATGGTTTTTGCGGGTCGTTCGGGATGCCGTTTTTGTTGCAAGTGATGTGCGCGGAACCGAGGATGGCTTCGGCTTCCTTGCCCGTCAGATTCTTGGCGCGCAGGTCGACCAGCATGACGTGCGATTCGGTGCCGCCGGAAACGATGCGCAGGCCGCGCTTGATCAGGGTTTTCGCCAGCACATCGGCGTTCTTGATCACTTGCTTCTGATATTCAACAAATTCAGGGCTCAGCGCTTCCTTGAAGGCAACGGCCTTGCCGGCGATCACGTGCATCAGCGGGCCGCCCTGGATGCCAGGGAAGATGGCCGAATTGATGGCTTTTTCGTGTTCGGCCTTCATCAGGATGATGCCGCCGCGCGGGCCGCGCAGCGATTTGTGCGTGGTCGAGGTGACGAAGTCGGCGAACGGCACCGGGTTCGGGTACAGGCCGGCGGCGATCAGACCGGCGTAGTGGGCCATGTCGACCATGAAGTAGGCGCCAACTTCCTTGGCGATCTTGCCGAAGCGTTCGAAATCGATCTTTTTCGAGAATGCGGAGGCGCCGGCGATGATCAGCTTTGGCTTGCGTTCGCGGGCCAGGCGTTCCATTGCCTCGTAGTCGATGTCTTCTTCCGCCGTCAAGCCGTAGGAGACGACGTCAAACCATTTGCCGGACATGTTCAGCGGCATGCCGTGGGTCAGGTGGCCGCCTTCGGCCAGCGACATACCCATGATCAGATCGCCTGGTTTCAGCATGGCAAAGAATACGCCCTGGTTCGCTTGCGAGCCCGAGTTCGGCTGCACGTTCGCGCATTCGGCGCCGAACAATTGCTTGACACGGTCGATGGCCAGTTGCTCGGCCACGTCGACGTACTCGCAGCCGCCGTAGTAGCGCTTGCCTGGATAGCCTTCGGCGTACTTGTTCGTCAGCTGCGAGCCTTGCGCTTCCATTACGGCTGGCGACGTGTAGTTCTCCGACGCGATCAGTTCGATATGATCGTGCTGGCGCGTGTTTTCTTTTTGAATGACGGCGAACAATTCAGGATCGACGTTGGCGAGGGTATGATCTTTTGCAAACATGTAAAAACTCCAAGTATGAGGGTGCTTGTACTGGCAGATTGGATCGAATGAGGGGAGCCGGCGTTAAGTGAATAACAATATTGGACAGGCAGCCTCTTCGTGCTTTTCCATAGTGGCTACCCAGGCGAACGGCTGATGAAAAATCTCACGTTTCCCGGTGGGTGCCCACCTTTCGCCGGTTTGCCGATCGCCACTCATGGAGATCGCCCGACTTTTCGCCAGTCACGTGAGACGTAATGGAATGCAAATTGTAAGTTAAGTGCCCAAATTGAGCAAGGAATGCAAGCGTGCCGCTATAATCGCCGCCCGGGCAGCGCCGGTCCGGCGTCTTAAGCTGGATGTAAACTTTGCTCATGCATGTAAGCGTATGTTACGGGGCTTGCCATTGCAGCCCTCCGTTTTACAATGCTGCGGTGCAACTTATATGCAGCTTTTGCATGGCTTTCCAGCAAGCGCCCACAGTCACAAGAAGAAAAATCGCGTAAAATGTTGCTCAATCTCACTACTGGCGCAATAAACATGCCTTCAGTCTTTATCTGGAACGTACGTGTCTACTATGAAGACACCGACGCCGGCGGCATCGTCTATTACGCTAATTACCTGAAATTCTTCGAGCGCGCGCGCACCGAATGGCTGCGCGCCATCGACGTGGGCCAGCAAGAATTGCTGGAGCAGCATGACGCGATGTTCGTTGTCAAAAGCGTCAACGCCGACTATCATGCGCCAGCCAGACTCGATGACACGGTAAGATTAACCTTAAGTATAGAAAAAATGGGGCGCGCCTCCATCGTTTTCCTGCAACAAGCCTGGTGCGGCGACCGCCTGCTCAACACGGCGCGCGTCAAGATCGGCTGCGTCGATTCGGCACTGTGTCCGCGCGCCGTGCCTGATGCAGTCGCGGCCCGCATGCGCGCCGCCTGACCCCACCCGCCACCCCGGATAATTCACCCAACAGACTGCCAGCCAATGAACGTTACACAAGATCTTTCTTTCCTCGCGCTCATCACCAATGCCCACCTGATCGTGCAACTGATCATGGCCCTGCTGCTGCTGATTTCCCTGACCAGCTGGACCTACATTTTCCGCAAGATGTTTGCCGTGCGCCAGGCGCGCAAGCAAACCATCGAATTCGAACGCAGCTTCTGGGCCGGCGGCAACCTGCATGCGCTGCACCAGAACGCCAGCGGCAACCGCGACCAGAGCGGCGCGCTGGCCCGCATCTTCGACGCCGGCATGGGCGAATTCATCAAGGGCAAGGCTTCCTACGGTTCGCGCGAAGCGCTGGACGTGGGCGCCGTGCTCGACGGCGCACGCCGCGCCATGCGCGCCGCCTTCCAGCGTGAAATGGACGTGCTCGAATCGCACCTGGCCTTCCTCGCTTCCGTCGGTTCCGTCTCGCCGTACATCGGCCTGCTCGGCACCGTCTGGGGCATCATGAACGCCTTCCGCGGCCTGGCCAACGTGCAGCAAGCGACCCTGGCCGCTGTCGCGCCCGGCATTGCCGAAGCGCTGATCGCCACCGCCATCGGCCTGTTCGCGGCGATTCCCGCCGTCGTCGCCTACAACCGTTTTTCGCATGACATCGACCGCCTGGCGATCCGCTTCGAGAGCTTCGTCGAGGAATTCTCCAACATCTTGCAGCGCCAGTCGCGCTAAGAGGGAGCAGCGTCCATGGGTTCCTCATTCAATAGCGGCGGCATGCGCGGCGGCCGTGGCCGCAAGTTCAAGTCCGAGATCAACGTCGTGCCGTATATCGACGTGATGCTGGTGCTGCTGATCATTTTCATGGTGATGCCGTCGTCGAACAATCCCAGCGTGGTGAACTTGCCCAACGCGGAAAAGACAGCGAAACCGCCCGATGACTATATTCAGATCGTGCTGAAACCGAATGGTTCGCTGTCGATCGGCGTCATCGGCAAGGAACAGCTGTCCCCGGAAACGGAACCGAACCGCGACGCCCTGCTGCGCAAGCTGCGCGGCCTGCACGAAAGCAATCCCGACTATCCCGTGATGATCGCGGGCGACAAGGAAAGCAAGTACGACGATGTGATCCAGCTCATTTCGGAAGCGAAAAAGATGGGCATTACCCGCGTCGGCCTGGCCACCAAGTAAGCACAGCATCCTGTTTCCAGACTTGACCGTTTTTAGATAGACTAGACTTTGCAGAACAAACAAATCGACCATGTACTCGGCAAGCCCTACAGCGTGCCGCGCGAACGCAGCCGCTGGCCCTCGCTGGGCCTGGCGCTGGCGATGCACCTTGGGCTGCTGTTTTTCCTGTGGGTGGGCGTACACTGGCAAAATACGGAACCGGTCGCCGTCGAAGCGGAAGTGTGGGACATGAAAGTGCAGACGGCCGCGCCGCCGCCCGAAGTGGCGACGGAACCGGAGCCGACGCCAACGCCGCCGCCTGAACCGGAAGTGGAACAGCCTGCCCCGCCGCCACCGCCGCCGGTGGCCGCGCCCGAGCCGAAGGTCGACCTGCGCGAGGCGGAGATCGCCCTTGAGCGCAAGAAGGCCAAGCTGAAGGAAGAAAAAGAGAAAGCGGCAGCGGAAGAGCGCCGCAAGCAGGAATTAAAGGAACGCGAGGAAGAAAAGCGCGAACTGGAAAAACAGAAGCAGAAAGAAAAAGACAAGGCTGAAAAGCTGGAAAAAGAAAAGGCCGACAAGCTGGAGAAAGCCAAGCAGGCCAAAGAGAAAGAAAAAGCGGCGGAAGAAAAAGCCGAGAAAGAACTGTCCGAGAAAAAAGCGGCGTCTGAAAAAGCTGCCAAGGCGAAAAAAGCAGCGGAAGAGAAAAAAGCCGCCGACAAGGCGCGTGCCGTGGAAATGAGCCGCATCACGGGTGCGGCGGGCGCCGGCACGACGGGCACGGCCGCGAAAGCGACCGCGCCACGCAAGGACAGCGGCTATGTCGCTGCCCTGACGAGCAAGATCAAGAGCAATATCGCGTACAGCGGTAGCACGGACGTGCCGGGCAACCCGCGCGCCGTGTTCAAGATCGAGCAACTGCCAACTGGGGAAATTATTTCGGTCCGAAAGATTAAAAGTAGCGGCCTGCCGGCGTATGACAGCTCGGTGGAAAACGCCATTAATAAATCGTCGCCACTGCCGAAGAAAAAAGACGGCACCGTGGAACGCGAGATTGAACTCATATTCGAGATGAAGGATTTGCCTAAATGATGACCATGAAAAAAATGAGCTATGTCGTGCTCTGCGCCAGCCTGGTGCTGGGAGCGTCCAGCGCCCAGGCGCAGCTGCGCGTGGAGATTACGGGGATCGGCAGCAACCAGATCCCGGTGGCTGTCGCCAGCTTCGTCAATGAATCGGCGGCGCCGCAATCGCTGTCCGGCATTATCAAGGCCGACCTGGCGCGCAGCGGCGTGTTCAAGCTGATCGACGCCGATGCGCCCGTAGCGGAAACGGCACCCGTCAGCTATGAACAGTGGAAGTCGCGCGGCGCCGACGCGCTGGCGGCCGGCACCGTGCAAAGCATGGCCGATGGCCGCCTGGACGTGCGCTACAAGCTGTTCGACACCATCAAGGGCGCGCAGATTTCCAGCATGAACAATGCGGCCGCGCCGCAGTTCAACCGCCTGCTGGCGCACAAGATCGCCGACGACATCTATGAAAAGCTGACGGGCGTCAAGGGCGCGTTCGCCACGCGCATCGCCTACGTCACGCAATCGGGCCGCGAATACCGCCTGGAAGTGGCCGACGCCGATGGCGAAGGCATCCAGGTCGCCCTGCGCTCGAACGAGCCGATCATTTCGCCTGCCTGGTCGCCGGACGGCACCAAGGTCGCGTACGTGTCGTTTGAAAAGAAAAAGCCCATCGTCTACGTGCAAAACCTGGTGACGCGCCAGCGCACCATCGTATCGAATGAAAAAGGCAGCAATTCCGCACCGAGCTGGAGCCCGGACGGCTCGCGCCTGGCCGTGGCCCTGTCGCGCGATGGCCATACCCAGGTCTACACCGTCAATGCCGACGGCAGCGGCTTGCGCCGCGTCAGCACCAGCAGCGGCATCGATACGGAACCCCAATTCTCGGCCGATGGCCAAAGCATCTACTTCACCAGCGATCGCAGCGGCGGACCACAAATCTACCGCATGTCGGCCAGCGGCGGCGAAGCCAAGCGCGTGACGTTTGGCGGCTCCTACAACATCAGCCCGCGGATTTCGTCCGACGGGAAGACACTTGCTTATATTTCCCGTCGCGACGGCAATTTCCAGCTCTACGCGCTCGACCTGGCTAGTGGCCAGGAACTGCGCCTGTCGGACACCGCCAACGACGAATCACCGAGCTTTTCGCCCAACGGGAAATATATCATGTACGCGACCGAATCCGGACGACGCAAGTCGCTGGCAGTGGTATCGGTGGATGGCCGCGTCAAACAGCGTTTGACTACGCAAGCTGGCAATATCAAGGAGCCCACCTGGGGTCCTTTTATGAAGTAAATGCTGTACAGTTTCACCTTTAACCATGACCCGGAGAATAAAAATGAGTAACTTTAAAAGTTTGGCTTTCATCGCCGCTACCGCAGCTCTGCTGTCCGCCTGCAGCACCCCAGTCAAAGTAGCCGAGACCCCAGTGGTTGAGCGCGCTCCTGAAAAAGTCGCAGCTCCAGTTGACACCCGTCAAGTTCAGCCAGTAACGACCGCATCGGTCGATCCACTGGACGATCCAAAAGGCGTGCTGGCTAACCGCAGCATCTACTTCGACTTCGACAAATACGTCGTGCGCGAAGCGGACACCCCAGTCGTGCAAAACCACGCTGGCTACCTGGTGAAAACGCCTAGCCGCAAGATCCTGATCCAAGGTAACACCGATGAACGCGGTGGCGCTGAGTACAATCTGGCCCTGGGTCAGAAACGTGCTGAAGCCGTGCGCAAGTCGATGGCAGCCCTGGGCGTGCCAGAAGGCCAAATGGAAGCCGTGTCGCTGGGCAAAGAAAAGCCTAAAGCACAAGGCAGCAACGAAGCAGCATGGGCAGAAAACCGCCGCGCTGACATCGTTTATTGATGTTGACAGGTGAGCGCGGCAGCATTGGCGCTTACCTAACTGGCCAGTAATAGGCATAATAATGGGGCGCAGCGCGGTGATTCACCGCCCGGCGCCCCGTTTGCATGTTTGCGTAACCTTAGAAAGCCCGACCCATGATGACATTCTCGAAAGCCGGCGTCGCCGCCGCCTTGATGGCCGCGTTTGCCTACCTGCCCCTGCACGCCAACGCCGCCCTGTTCGATGACGACGAAGCGCGCAAGGCTATCCTCGAGCTGCGCGCCAAGGTCGACGCCATGGCGCGCGACCTGAACAGCCGCGTCGACACCAAGGCGGACAAGACCAGCACCCTGAGCCTGATCAACCAGCACGACCAGACCATGCAAGAGATCGCCCGCCTGCGCGGCCAGATCGAAGTACTGGGCAACGATCTTGCGAACGTACAAAAGCGCCAGAAGGATTTCTATACCGACATCGACGCGCGCCTGCGCAAGCTCGAGCCGCGCCAGGTCACCATCGACGGCCAGGAAGCGGCCGTGGGCGTATCCGAGCAAAGCGCGTACGAATCCGCGTTCGGCCTGTTCAAGTCGGGCGACTACAAGGGCGCCGTCACGGCCCTGGACGGCTTCGTGAAACGCTATCCGGAATCGGCCTACGCGGCCAACGCGCAATACTGGCTGGGCAACGCCTATTACGCCCAGCGCGACTGCAAGAGCGCCATCACGGCCCAGCAGGCAGTGCTGAAGAACTACCCGGACAGCCCGAAGGCGCCCGACGCCATGCTCAACATCGCCAGCTGCTACACGGAGCTGAAAGACAAGGCCAACGCGACCAAGACCCTGAACGCCCTGATCTCGCGCTACCCGGACTCCAGCGCGGCCCAGGCTGCCAAGGAACGGGGCGGCAAAAAGTAAAAGCGGGGAAAAAGTTGCCCGTTAGGTTTGACAGAATCCCGGGCACCCCCTATAATCTTTCTTCTTCGGGTCGTTAGCTCAGCTGGTAGAGCAGCGGACTTTTAATCCGTTGGTCGCAGGTTCGAATCCCGCACGGCCTACCACGAATACGCAGTACTGATCTGCTTGCGAGTTGTTATAGCAAGCATTTTTTTACGGCACAGTGTTACCGAAGTTGTTGTAAAAAGTTTTTGGGTCGTTAGCTCAGCTGGTAGAGCAGCGGACTTTTAATCCGTTGGTCGCAGGTTCGAATCCCGCACGGCCTACCAAATACTTCAGAGAAGCCAACCGTTCGCGGTTGGCTTTTTTGTTTTCAGCAGCATCACCCGCACGCGATGCCATCGCTGACACAAATCAAACGCCTTGCCACCTGCGATACAGCTTTATCGGACTGTCGTATAATCAGACAATCATGAACGCCACCCCATCCTCGACCATGTCCGAATTTGCGACAACGGAAGCAGCCGAAACCTATGAACAATGGTTTCGCGCAAAGGTGTTGGCGTCGCTCAATGATGACCGCCCTACCGCCTCGCACGAGACAGTCATGGCGCAACTGAGGAAAATCGTCACGCCGCAGACTGACGGCCATGCTGCCGATTCAATGGAAGGTTGAAGCTCAAGAAGATTTGACCGCGATACTCACGTATATCGCGCAGCACAACCGGCCGGCAGCGCTGCAGCTTTACAACGACATCGACAACGCCATCTCCCGGCTTCCCTGCCATCCCCATCTATACCGGTCAGGAAGAGTTTCAGGCACGCGCGAACTGGTTGCCCATCCAAACTATGTCGTCGTGTATCGCGTTGAAGCAAACGCGATAGAAATTCTTGCCGTCATGCATACGCGGCAACTATATCCCTAAACAACAATACCTAAACCTTGGCATATCGAACGCCGTTTTTTTAACGCGACACCAGCGCCGGCCGCCCGGCCAGATGCGCCACCACACTACCCATCACCCTTCCCAGCGGCACTTCCACCCACCGGTAAAACGCAGCACCAGCCACCAGGCTGGCGCCCCAGGCCGTCAGCATGCCCAGCGCCTGCCATTCCGGCTCAAGCGGAACATAGGTGATAAACAAGGCATTCACCAGCAGGCTGACGGGGAAGTGGACGAGGAACACGGCATACGAGATGAGGCACA
>NZ_LNCE01000057.1:0-112346 GCF_001445815.1 Janthinobacterium sp. Ant5-2-1
CGCGGATTGCATGAGCAATCCGCGCCGTTTTTTATTGCGCTGCGTCCTTATTGCTTCAGCAGCGGCCCCAGGTATTTACCCGTCACACTGGCCGGATTCAGCGCCACGTCTTCCGGCGTGCCCGTGGCGATGATCTGCCCGCCGCCGGCCCCGCCTTCCGGACCCAGGTCGACGATCCAGTCGGCCGTCTTGATGACGTCGAGGTTGTGCTCGATGATCACCAAAGTGTTGCCCTGGTCGCGCAGGCGGTGGATGACTTTCAGCAGCAAGTCGATGTCGTGGAAGTGCAAGCCCGTCGTCGGTTCATCGAGGATGTACAGGGTGCGGCCAGTGTCGCGCTTGGACAGTTCCAGCGACAATTTCACGCGCTGCGCCTCGCCGCCGGACAGGGTGGTGGCGCTCTGGCCCAGCTTGATGTAGCCGAGGCCCACGTCGAGCAGGGTTTGCAGCTTGCGCGCGATCAAGGGGACGGGCTTGAAGAATTCATGCGCCTCTTCCACCGTCATGCCCAGCACTTCTGTGATGTTCTTGCCCTTGTATTGTACTTCCAGGGTTTCGCGGTTGTAGCGCTTGCCGTGGCACACATCGCATGGCACGTAGACGTCAGGCAAGAAATGCATCTCGACCTTGATCACGCCATCGCCCTGGCACGCTTCGCAGCGCCCACCCTTCACGTTGAACGAGAAGCGGCCTGCGCTGTAGCCGCGTTCCTTGGCCGTCGGCACGGTGGAGAACAAATCGCGGATCGGCGTAAACAAGCCCGTGTACGTGGCGGGGTTCGAGCGCGGCGTGCGGCCGATAGGCGCCTGGTCGACGGAAATGACCTTGTCGAAGTGTTCCAGGCCGCTGATCGACTCGTGCGGCGCCGGTTCCGTCTGCGAACCGTACAAATGGCGTGACAGGGCCGGATACAGGGTATCGTTGACGAGCGACGATTTGCCCGAACCGGACACGCCCGTCACGCACGTCATCAAGCCCACCGGTAAACTCAGCGACACTTTTTTCAAGTTATTGCCCGTCGCGCCAGTAATGACCAGTTGCTTTTCCGGATTGCTGGCGTGGCGCTTGGCTGGCACGGCGATTTTCAGCTTGCCGTTCAGGTACTGCGCCGTCAGCGATTTCTTGTTTTTGAGAATATCTTGCAAGGTGCCTTCGGCGATGATCTCGCCGCCGTGCACGCCCGCGCCGATACCCATGTCGACGATGTAGTCGGCCGTGCGGATGGCGTCCTCGTCATGCTCGACCACCAGCACGCTGTTGCCGATGTCGCGCAAGTGTTTCAAGGTTTCGATCAGTCGGTCATTATCGCGCTGGTGCAAGCCGATCGACGGTTCATCGAGCACATACATGACGCCCGTCAAACCGGAGCCGATTTGCGACGCCAGGCGGATACGTTGTGCTTCGCCGCCGGACAGCGTGTCGGCGCTGCGGTCCAGCGACAGGTAGTCGAGGCCCACATTATTGAGGAATTTCAGGCGCGAAATGATTTCCTTGACCACGCGGTCGGCGATCTCTTTCTTGGCGCCCGTCAGTTTCAGCTTTTCAAAGAATTCCAGGGTTTCGCGCAGTGGTTTTTCCGCCACTTCATAGATGGCGCGCTGCTGCTTGCCCGTGCCGACCTTGACGAAGCGCGCTTCCACGCGCAGCCGCGCGCCATCGCATGAGGGACAGCATTTCTCATTGATGAACTTGGCCAGTTCTTCCTTGACGGCCATCGAATCCGTTTCGCGGTAGCGGCGCTGCAGATTGTTGACCACGCCTTCGAACGTGTGTTCCTTGATGACGGTGCGGCCCCGTTCGTTGACATAGGTAAATGGAATCACTTGCTTGCCGGAACCGTACAACACGGCTTGCTGTGAATTCAAGTCCAGCTGCTCGAACGGCATGTCCAGGTCGAACTCGTAATACGCGGCCAGGTTCGACAGCATCTGGAAATAAAACTGGTTGCGGCGGTCCCAGCCCTTGACGGCGCCCGAGGCGAGCGACAGGTTCGGGAACGCGACGATGCGTTTCGGGTCAAAGAACTCAATGTGTCCCAAGCCGTCGCATTCCGGGCAGGCGCCCATCGGGTTGTTGAACGAGAACAGGCGCGGTTCCAGTTCCTGCAGGGAATAGCCACACACATTGCAGGCGAACTTGTTGGAATACACGTGCTCCTGGGCGGTATCCATTTCGTAGGCAATGGCGCGGCCATCGGCCAAACGCAGGGCCGTCTCGAAACTTTCCGCCAGGCGTTGCTTGATCTCCTGGTTCACCTTGACCCGGTCGATGACGACGTCGATCGTGTGTTTTTCCGTTTTCTTCAGTTTCGGGAGGTCATCGACTTCATAGATTTTGGCCGCATGCGTGCCGCTCTGCACGCGAAAGCGCACGAAGCCCTGCGCCTGCATCTGCTCGAACAGGTCCACGTGTTCGCCCTTGCGGTTGGCAACGACGGGCGCCAGTATCATCAGCTTGGTGTCTTCTGGCATGGCCAGCACGGCATCGACCATTTGCGACACGGATTGGGCGGCCAGCGCGTTTTCCGGATGGTCGGGGCAGTACGGTGTGCCCACGCGCGCATACAGCAGGCGCAGATAATCGTGGATTTCCGTCACGGTGCCGACCGTCGAGCGTGGGTTGTGCGACGTTGCCTTCTGTTCGATGGAGATGGCCGGCGATAAGCCTTCGATCAGGTCGACGTCGGGCTTTTCCATCAGTTGCAGGAATTGGCGTGCGTAGGCCGACAGCGACTCGACGTAGCGGCGCTGGCCTTCCGCGTACAAGGTGTCGAAGGCCAGCGAGGATTTGCCGGAGCCGGACAAGCCGGTAATCACGATCAGCTTATTGCGCGGCAAATCGAGATTGATATTCTTGAGGTTATGCGTGCGAGCGCCGCGAATGCGGATCTGTTCCATGTGATTGCCTTGCTTTCAGTGAGTGGTGCGGCCGGCGCATTGTGCCTGGGTGCAGATGAGGAGCCACAACGGGTCAACCTGTAACTATAGCCGGGTTTTGCTCTGCATGCCTGAGGCGTCCATGGGCGGATTGCGCCGCCGGGCGAACGTGCCCTGACAAAGTTTGATGCAGATGCGTACTGACGTTTGAATACTGTATATAATACCAGTATTCAAGTTTCTTGTTTTCACCTGCCGTGAAAAAAACGTGCTGCCGCACGGGAGAGGGCGTCCGCCAGAAAGCGGGTGCTTTGCGCCGCGTGGTCGCTTATAATCCTCGTTTAGTACACTAAACTAACGCGCGGGACACCGGCTCCCGCTGCAGTTCATCAGGAGTTATTCATGGCATCAGTCAACAAAGTCATCATCGTCGGCAATCTGGGCCGTGACCCGGAAATCCGCTACATGCCTAGCGGCGACGCGATCGCCAACATCGCCGTGGCCACTTCGTACAAATCGAAGGACCGCAACACGGGCGAACAAAAAGAATTGACAGAGTGGCACCGTATCTCGTTCTTCGGCCGCCTGGCCGAAATCGTCGGCCAATACCTGAAAAAAGGTTCGTCCGTCTACGTCGAAGGCCGTCTGCAAACCCGTAAGTACACGGACAAGGACGGTGTCGAGAAGTACGCAACCGACATCATCGCGGAACAGATGCAAATGCTGGGCGGCCGTTCCGGCATGGGCGGCGACGCCGGCGGTGGCGATGACAGCTACGGTGGCGGCGGTGGCGGCTACGACGCCCCGGCCCCGCGCCAGGCGCCAGCTCCGCGCCCGGCCCCGGCGCCAGCCCCACGCCCGGCACCGAAGCCAGCACCGAACTTCTCGGATATGGATGACGATATTCCGTTCTAAGCACGTCGTACTGACGCCTGCCGTCAGCCACTGTTGATAGAAGCCTGCTTCATCCGTGAAGCAGGCTTTTTTTATGCGCACGGGCTGTAGTGGGCGATTCGAGGCGCATTGTCGCATTCCATAGCAAGAAGCGGATGGCGGCGTTGTCCGGATGCTGGTCTGATGGTGTTTTTGACGACGCCGGAGAACAGCATGGATTTTCGTATTACGGGGCTGTCGCCCGAACCTTTTCTGCCCTTTTTTTCCTTGTCCGATGCCGAGTTAATGGCGCTGGGCATGCGGCGCCAGGTGGTCGACCAACACCCCGGATTTCCTGACCGTATAACGCTGGTGGACGCAGAGTTGGGCGAGACCGTGCTGTTGTTGAATCATGTGTGCCAGCCCGCCATGACGCCTTACCGGGCTTGCCACGCCATTTTTGTCCGCGAGGGCGCCACGCAAGCGTACGATGCCGTCAACCAGGTGCCGGAATCGATGCGGCGGCGTCTATTGTCGCTGCGGGCCTATGCTGTCGATGGCATGATGCTTGATGCCGACGTGGTGGAAGGCACCGCCGTAGAAGCCGTCATTACACGACTATTCGGCAATGCTGACGTCAGTTATATCCATGTTCATAATGCCAAGCGGGGCTGTTATGCGGGGCGTATCGACCGAGTTGGCAGCTCCCATATTTAATCGCGCAAGCCCATCTCCAGACTGTAGCTTGCCACCGCATTCCTGCGCGCCGCATTGCGCATCAAATACACCTGCACCGTGTACTCGCCATCGGCTGGCAGTTTTGCCTGGTAATTGTTACCGGTGGTCGAGCCGATGAACAGGGCTTCATCCTGGCCTGGCTGGCGGATGTTGAAGTAATTCGACGGTTGATTAGTCTTGAGCTTGACGCTGAGGGTCTGGCCCGCCTTGCCTGCCACCGTGTATTCGGCCGTTGCGTAGCCCTTGATCTTGCCTTTCACGTTGTGCACGGTTTTTTCTGCCGTCAATTCGACGTTTTCCTTGTGGACCGGGGCGGCGCTCCAGGCGGGCATGGTGAAAACGAGGGCCGCCAGCAGCAGGCTGGCGCGAATGGGCAGATGGCGATGCGGCATGGGGACTTCCTCTTGAGCGTGGTGCCAGCGCGCTCGCCGGCGATGCTGGCCATGTTACGCCAGATGCCGTCATTGGCTAGTACGGCAGCGCTCGTACCGTGTGTGCCGATGCGCTTTTTTTTCACATTTCTTGACCTGCGCGTTTTTTCCGGACGCGCACGTTTCAACGCGCGGAAAAAGACGAAATTCAGGTAGGCTGAAGCGTCTCTTCTCACTACTCTGAAAGGAACGCAGCATGGGAATTTCCGGAAAAGTCGCACTCGTCACGGGGGCCGCGCAAGGTATCGGCAAGGCTATCGCCTTGCGCCTGGCCAAGGATGGCGCCGATATCGCGCTGGTGGATCTGAACCAGGAAAAGCTGGACACGGCCGCCGCCGAAGTGCGCGCGCTGGGACGCCGTGCCGTCACTTTCATTGCGGACGTGTCGCAGCTCGCTCAGGTCACCGAAGCGGTGGCGTTTGCCGAGCAGGAGCTGGGCGGTTTCGATATCATTGTCAACAACGCCGGTATCGCACAAGTGCAGCCGCTGCTCGACGTGACGCCGGAAGAGGTCGACCGCATCATGCGCATCAATGTGCAAGGGACGCTCTGGGGCATCCAGGCGGCCGCCAAGACCTTCAAGAAGCGCAAGCAGAAAGGCAAGATCATCAATGCCTGCTCCATCGCCGGGCATGACGGCTTTGCCTTGCTGGGCATGTACTCGGCCACCAAGTTTGCCGTGCGCGCGCTGACGCAGGCGGCGGCCAAGGAACTGGCGGCCGACGGCATCACCGTCAACGCGTATTGCCCTGGCGTCGTCGGCACGGACATGTGGACCGAGATCGACAAGCGCATGGCCGAAGTGACGGGCGCGGAACTGGGTGCGACGTATAAAAAATATGTGGACGGCATCGCGCTGGGACGCGCCGAGACGCCAGACGACGTGGCAGGGCTCGTCTCCTTCCTGGCGGGGCCCGATGCCGATTACATGACGGGCCAGGCGCCGCTGATCGACGGAGGATTGGTATACCGTTGATAGCGTGAAGGGGGCAGACGGGGATTTGGCGTCCCCGTCCGCCCCCAGTCGGCTAGTTAATGCTGACTTCCTTGCGGTTGTCGCGCGGAACCCGGTCGATCATCTTGTTGTAGGGATCGACGCCCACTTCGAACGGTTTGTCCTTCACCGTTATCGTCACCACGGGGTCGCTGCCGGACAGGACGCGCTTATCCGTGAACAGGACTTTTTCATCCTTCTCTTTGCCGCCCGGCGGGCGTGCGAAGATGGCGATTTCCACCGGCTCGTCGTAGGCGCGCGCGCTTTCCTTGCCCTTGCCGTCGGACTCCAGCTTGGCCAGGTGCAGCTGCATGGTGACATCCCACTGGCCATCCTTGCGCTGTACGGCCTTCGCTTGCGTGACGCGGTTGTCGTAGAAGACGATCTTCTCGAACAGGTCCGTGATCAGCGCCTGCTTGTCCTGCGGCGCTTCGGCGCGGATGTAGGCCAGCAGTTCCGACGACGTGGTAAATGGCGCCTGCTGGTAGCCCTTGTCCTGCAGATAGCGTTTCAGGGCGCGGTTCAGCGCTTCCTCACCGATTTCATCGCGCAGGCGGTAGAACACCAGGCTGCCCTTGTTGTAGTGGATGTATTGCTGTCCCTCCACGCGCGCCAGCGGCAGTTCCTCGATGGCTTCGCCGCCGCGTCCGCTCAGGTAGCGGTCCAGTTCATAGCGCAGGAAGCGGCGCATCTTGTCGCGCCCGTATTCCTTTTCCATCACCATCAGGGCCGAGTATTGCGCCAAGGACTCCATCAGCATGGTGGCGCCCTGCACGTTGGCGCCGATCACTTGATGGCCCCACCACTGGTGCGCCATTTCATGCGCCGTGACGTAGAATACGTAGTCGATGTCATCCTTGTCGCGCAGGTCGGCGATGAAGCCGATGCCTTCCGAATACGGGATCGTATTCGCAAACGACTGCGCGAAGCTCTGGTAGCCGGGGAATTCCAGGATGCGCACCTGCTTGTGCTGGTAGGGCGTGAACTCGGTGGTGTAATAGTCGAGCGACTTTTGCACGGAGGTGATCATGCGCTGCGTGTTGTAGCCATGCTTTTTATCGAAATAAACTTCGATCGGCACGCCGCGCCACGCGTCTTTCTTGACTTCCCAGCGCGCCGACAGATAGGCGAAGAACGGCATCATCGGCTGGTCCATCTTGTAGCGGTAATAGCGGCGGCCATCCTTTTCCCAGCTCTTCTGCAGATAGCCGGGCGCCAGGGCGATCTGTTCGTCGCTGGTGGACACCGTCGTGTCGAAATGGATCCAGTCCGCTTCGCCGCCAAAGACCGTATTGCCATAGGCGGAGGTGTCTTCCAGCTTGGCCATGCGCTGCGGCTCGCCCAAGCCCCGCTTGCGGCGCTCATTGCGGTCCGTCAACTCCATTTCCTTGGTATAGCCGAAGTGCGGGAAATACGCCTGGTTGTTGAAGAAGCTGCCGTTCAGGTTGACCTGGTCCGGCGCGCCGCTGTTGGTAAAGCCTTCATGCGTGACGGCCACCGTGAAGTCCAGCGGCAGGGTGGCACCGGGCGCCACGGGGCGGGCCAGCTTGAGGATGCTAAAGCCCAGTTCCTCGTCGTTCAGCGTCACCTTGTGCTCAGGCAAGTTCAACCAGTGCGTGTCCAGGTCCGGATTGAGTTGAATGCGCAGGGTGTCGAGCGGCTGCTGCGTCTTGTTTTGCAGCACGTAGTGGCCCTTGATCAAGACTTTGCGTTGCTCGGGATAGATATCCACATCGGCCTGGATATCGGTGATCTTCAGCTGTGGCAAGTCCTTGTACTGTTTGTACAATTTCTCGTAGCGCGCCTGCTTGTCCATGCTGACATTCGCCGTTTCATACCGGTTCAGCACATTTGTGTTGTAGAAGATCCAGCCGCCCGTGCCGGCCCAGCACAGCAGCACCACGGCCAGCGCGGCACCAGCTTTGCCGCTCAGGCGCTGGCGCGCCAGACGCACGCGCGCACGCCAGTCGGCGGACAGGCCGCGCACCCAGAATGCCTGCGCCAGCATGACGAGGGCCACGGTGAACAGAGTCCAGTACAGCGCGAACCAGGACCAGCCGGCCAGGAAGTGGCCATAGCCATTCATGTCCGAATACTTGATGGCCGGCGTGCCGCCGAAGGCGTACAGATTGTGTTCGAAGTGCAGCATGCCCAGCACCATTTGCGCCACCATCAGCAGGATCACCAGCAGGTAGCCGATGAACTTGTTATTCGACAGCACTTGCAGGGTGAGGGCGCACAAGGCCATCAGCACGAAGAAGAGGGCGCCCAGCAGGGTGCCTTTCAGGTACAGCCCCAGTTCCACGGGCGCGCCGCCCTTGTAGAGCTGGAAACCGATGGCCGCGATGACGCCCACCAGCAGGTAGCCGGCGATGACGCCGACCAGGGCCGTGCATTTGGCCAGCAGTGGAACCCAGCTGGGCACGGGCATGGCATCGCTGACATCGGCGATCCTGACCTGCCGTTCCTTGAAGATCAGTTCGCCCGCATAAAAGGTGACGATGATGATCAGCATGAAGCTGAAGCTGTTGTTGATATTTTGCAGCATCAGGTGCGTCATCGGATACACGGCCGTGCCGTACATGTTCTTGCCGATACTCGCCCCGGCGACCAGGTTGATCACGGCGAACAGCAGCATGACGAGGAAGGGCACGCTCTTGAATACGCCGACGGCGTCGAAGCGCAGGATTTGCCACCATTGGCGCCAGGCTGTCGCGCCCGTAAAGACGGGGACGCTGCGCGGCAGGTGCAGCGGCGTCGCCACGGCCGGCGCGGTGGCCGCGGCCTTGTGCTTGCCGAACAGGCGTTTTCCCGTCCCCGTGCGCTGCGGCTTGAACAGGATCACGGTGGCGGCGAACAGTACTACCGTGATGGCCAGCCACAGCAAGCGGTTGGCCAGCAGGAAGCCGGAAAACGGCGGCAAGCCCGCGTTCGCTTCGGCGGACGTGAAGTAGCGCGTCATGCGGCCGAACGCGCGCATGCCGAACGGGTCGAGCAGGACGGCGATCCATTCGTTGTTGATGTCGCGCGTAAAGGCGCCAGCCATGCCCCACAGCACGAAAAAGCCCAGCACGCCCACGTAGACGAGCAGCATCGAGCGCGTGGTGGCCGCCAGCAGCATCAGCAGGGCGCCGATGAACAGCAGGTTGGGGATCACCATCACGCCGAAGCTCCACGCATACGCATGCAGCGAGAACGCGCCCACACGCTGCGGGTCGACCCAGGGCATGAGGGGGCCGAGCATGATGGCCAGGGCGATGGCGGCAAAGATCACCAGGCAGGCAACGAAGCCGGCGGCGAAGCGGCCGAACAGGTAATCCCACTTGCGCATGGGCGTGGCGAACAGCATGTCGGCCATGCCCACTTCGCTGTCGCGCAGCACGGCGCCCGCGATGAAGATGGTGATGAGCAACATTGACAGCAGACTGAACATCGTCAGCAGCTGCGCCACCACGGTGGGCGCATTGCGGTTGATGTTGCCGATGGCGCCGCCGACCTGGATCGAATCGCTGCTGCTGGCGCCAAACGCCATCAAGGCGAGGATGACGGCAAATATCCACAGCAGCGGCTGTTTCAGCTGATAGCCGAGGTCAAACTTGAAAAATTCCTTCCACATGGCGGCCCCTTACGCTGCAGCTGCGGCGGCGCCGCTGCGGGCGGCGTTGCGCACGTGCAGGAAGTACACGTCTTCCAGGTCCGGCGCGATCTGCGCGAAGCCGCTGTCGGGCTGGCTGTCGGCAAACACATTGATTTGCGGCTTGCCGCCCACCAGGCGCGTCGACAGCACGTGCAAGGTTTGCTGGTACTGCGCCAGCTCGTCCATGCTGACGCTGCGGCGCCAGACCTTGCCCAGCAGCGTATCGATGGCCGCCTGCGGTTCGCCCTGCACCAGTACTTGTCCCTTGACGATCATCGCCATGCGCGGGCACAGGTCAGTCACGTCGTCGACGATGTGCGTCGACAGGATGACGACCACTTGCTCGCCGATCTTCGCCAGCAGGTTCAGGAAGCGGTTGCGCTCGTCCGGGTCCAGGCCGGCCGTCGGTTCATCGACGATCACCAGGCGCGGCGCGCCCAGCAGCGCCTGGGCGATGCCGAAGCGCTGGCGCATGCCCCCCGAATACGTGCCCAGGTTGCGCTTGCGCGCTTCCCACAGATTGGTTTGCTGCAGCAAGGCTTCCACGGCCTCCTTGCGCGGTCCCTTTTCCGTCAAGCCTTTCAAGACGGCAAAGTGGTTGAGCAGGGTTTCCGCGCTGACCTTCGGATACACGCCGAAATCCTGCGGCAGATAGCCGAGCTGGCGGCGCAGGCCGGCCTTGTCCTGCAGTACATCGACGCCATCGAAATGGATGCTGCCGCTATCGGGATCTTGCAATGTAGCAATGGTGCGCATCAGCGAGGACTTGCCCGCGCCATTCGGTCCCAGCAAGCCGAACATTCCGTTGGGAATGTCCAGGCTGACATTGTTGATGGCCTTGACGCCATTGGCATACGTTTTGTTCAGCTGTTTGATCGATAGCATGTGCAGCACTCTCCAGAGCTTGGGTATGAAAGCCGGCAGATGCATGTCTGCCGGTCTGTGGAAGGGGATCGCCCTTGTTTTGCAGCCGCGATGGCGGATGTTACTTAAAAACAATAATATATAGCCAATTGGGAGAAAATTAATATTTTTGCGATCAAGGGTGGAAATACAGGGCTGGAATGCAGGAGGGAGGGATGAGCGACGTGGTGCTACACTCGCCAACTCAACGACGCCATGCGGCGGAAAGGCGGGACCATGCCGGTAGCACAGAACATGACATTGCGCGCCGTTGCGCCCGGTGAAGAAGGGGCGCTGGCGCAGCTGTTCCAGCTGTACTGCTATGACAATGCCGCCTGGAGCGGCGAGGACGTGCTGGCCGACGGCCGCTACGACGTGTGCGATGCCGGGCTGGCCGAGTATGTGCATGCGCCCGGGCATACGGCCGTCTGGATCGAGGTCGATGGGGCGCTGGCGGGCTTTTTCATCACGGAACCCGGCATGGCGGGCAAGCTGCCGGTGCAGGAGTTCAGCGACTTTTTTATTTTGAAGAAGTACCGGCGCCGTGGCGTGGCGCTGGAAGTGGTGCGGCGCGTCCTGCTCGACAGTGCGCAGACGTGGATGGTGGCGACGTTCCGCGCCGATGCGGATGCCTGCGCGTTCTGGCGGCAGGCATTTGCGCGCCTGCCGTTTGCCAGGGTCGAGGCGTACGACGATCCGGACTTGCCGCAGTTCCAGCTGACCTTGCTGAAACCGGCGGCCTGAGCTGGATTAGAAGCGTACTTTTACATACGCCGACGGTCCCGTCAGGCGGATGTTCAGGTCGGCATCGCGTTCGCTGTCGCGGTGCAGCTTGATTTTCGAGATGCCGTAATCGGCCACGAAACCGATATTTTTGAACGGGAACCATTCCACGCCGACATTGCCGCCGTAGATGTGACCATTGATGCGCCCGCCATTTTTCTTGATACCCGATGCTTCCGCATACATGCGCAAGTCTGGCGTAAAGGCGTGGCGCCAGCCCACTTCCAGCAGCGGCGCAAACGCGTGCTCGCCGATGGAATCGCGTGCCGTGGCCGTTTCGCCATTGACGATGCCGGTGGCCGTGCCTTTCAGGTTGGCGTGGTAGTAGGCGGCGCCCAGGCCGATGCCGAAGGTGTCGTTGCCGCTGCCCAGCCACCATTTATAGGCCAGCTTGGCCAGATCCAGCTTCAGGTCGGCATTCGCCGTGGCCGTGCCTGTGACGGGCTGGCCATTGATGATGGTTTCGCCCGTCAAGCTTGGCGTATAGGATTTGTCGTAGCGGTAGTAGTCGAATGCCAGGCCATGGCGGTCGCCGATCAGCAAGTCCGCCTTGATGCGCGGGATGGTGGTATGGCTCTGCTTCGATTCGGGCGCGTCGATGCGGCCAAACTGCGTGTCGGCGCCGATATTGATGCGCGGATCGGCGGAAAACGCGCCCACCGAGATGCTGACACGGTCCAGCGCCGGCGATGGCTCGGCCCGCGCCGTGGCGGCCGCCGTGGCAATACCCAGCACGCCCAACATCATGGCGCCGCGCAAGGCGAGGTGGTGCGGGCGTGGTGGGGACAGGCGGGTGGACACGGACATGGCAGACATGGGGCAACTCCTCAAAATAAAGTGAAAACTGTCGCGACGCTTGGGCGGCCCACGCTGGGCAACAGTGCAATGAGGAAATGGTAGCAATTGTTACTTTTAAATTACGTAGCCGCACGGCGCAAGTGGCCGTCGGACTTGTCCTACCGTGTGTAACAGCCGGTAAACATAAGGACATTGCCTGCCATGCGGAACGCGGGCAGAATGGTGCGCACAAGGAGGAGACCTCGTATGAGAATTGCCGCTATTTCCGATATCCACGGCAACCTGGACGCGCTTGACGCCGTGCTGGCCGACATCGCCCGGCGTGGCGTGGACGTGACCGTCAACCTTGGCGATATCGTCTCGGGCCATCTGCAGCCGCGCGCCACGGCAGCGCGCCTGATGGGGCTGGGCCTGCCCACCATCCGCGGCAACCACGAGCGCCAGCTGCTGGGCGATCCGGCCCGCATGGGCGTGTCCGACGCCTATGCGCGCGCGCAACTGTTGCCGGAACAACTCGCGTGGATAGAGGCGCTACCCGCCACCATGCGCCTGCGGCACGACGTGCTGCTCGTGCATGGCACGCCTACCAGCGACCTCGTGTATTTTCTCGACAGCGTCACGCCGCAAGGCAGCCGCGCCGCCACGCCGCAGGAAGTGGCCGAACGCGCCGGCGAGGCCGACGCGGCCTTGATCCTGTGCGGCCACACGCACATGCCGCGCCAGATGCGCCTGGATGATGGGCGGCTGATCGTCAACCCGGGCAGCGTCGGCTTGCAAGCCTATGACGACGATCACGGCTATCCGCACGTGATGGAAAACGGCATGCCGCATGCGCGCTATGCGATTGCCGAACAGGGCGCCGATGGCGGCTGGACGGCGCAGTTGCACGCCGTGGAATATGACTGGGAAAAGGCGGCCCTTTTGGCGCTGGCCAACGGGCGGCCCGACTGGGTCGTGCCCTTGCGCACGGGCGGGGTTGGCGTGCTTACCTGAACTCTTCCGCCACCAGGTTGTACTTCTGCATCTTGTGATACAAGGTCTGCTTCGGCAAGCCGAGCACCGCGCTCACTTCGCTGACGTTGCCTGCGTATGCGCGCAGTTCCTGCTCGATCAGCGCGCGTTCGAAGCCATTGACCTGTTCCGCCAGCGACAAGGGGCTGGCCTGGCCGCTCGCCAGCAGGCTCGAGGCGCCGCCGGCGATGCCGAGCACGAAGCGGTCGGCGATATTGCGCAGTTCGCGCACGTTGCCGGGCCAGGAATGGGCCATCAGGTTGCGCATCTGCGCGCTGGAGACGACGGGCGCGGCGCGGTTGTAGCGGGCGGCGGCGGCCAGCACGAAGTGTTCGAACAGGATGGGAATATCCTCGCGCCGTTCGCGCAGCGGCGGCAGATGCAGCACGATCAAATTCAGGCGGTAGTACAGGTCGCTGCGGAATTTCTGTTGCTGTGACAAGTCTTCCAGGTCCAGCTTGGCAGCCGCGATGACGCGCACGTCGACGGGCGTGGGCACGTTCGAGCCCAGCCGTTCGATATAGCGTTCCTGCAGCACGCGCAGCAATTTCACTTGCAGCGACAAGGGCAGGCTTTCGATTTCGTCGAGGAAGAAAGTGCCCTGGTCCGCGTGCTCGATCTTGCCAACTTGCCGCTTGGCCGCGCCCGTAAACGCGCCCGGCTCGTGGCCGAAGACTTCGCTTTCAAAAATGCTTTCGGGAATCGCGCCGCAGTTGACGGCGACAAAGTTATGTTTGCGGCGGTGGCTGAAGTCGTGCAGGCAGCGGGCCACCATTTCCTTGCCCGTGCCCGTGTCGCCATAGATCAGTACGTCGGCAGGTTCGTTCGCAACGTCGAGGATCAAACGCCGTATGTCGCGCATCGCCACCGAATTCCCCAATAGACGCGCTTCGATGCCGCCGCCGTCCTCGAGCTGGCGGCGCAGGCTGTGCACTTCCAGGGTCAGGCGCCGGGTTTCCAGCGCGCGCAGGATGACGTCGACCAGCTGGTCGGACGAATACGGTTTTTCGATGAAATCGTAGGCGCCCGTGCGCATGGCGTGTACTGCCATAGTGATGTCGCCATGGCCCGTGACGAGGATCACGGGCAGGTTGGCATCGAGCGTCTTGACCGCTTGCAGCAATTCCAAGCCGCTCATGCCGGGCAGGCGTACGTCGCTCACGACGATGCCGGGGAAATCCGGGGTCAGCAGTTTATAGGCCAGCTCGGCCGAGTGGAAGGCCAGCACGTCCAGGCCGGCCAGCTGTAAAGCCTGCTCGCTGCCTTCGCGTACGGTGGGGTCGTCTTCGACCAGCAAGACCTTCAAGCCGTCAAACATGTTTTTCCTCCTGCGTTGCAATCTGTAGTTCGATGGTGAAGATGGCGCCGCCACCGGGGGCGTTTTCGGCGCGCAGCACGCCGCCGAACTGGCGCGTGATCTGTTCGGAAATGGCCAGTCCCAGGCCCAGTCCCTGGCCTTGCGGTTTGGTCGTGAAGAACGGTTCGAACAGGTGTTCATACACTTCCGTCGACAGGCCCGGCCCCGTGTCGGCCACGTGGATTAGCACGTGCTCGGGCGTACATTCGACGGACACGCGCAGGCTGCGCACGTCGCTGCCATTCATGGCGTCGAGCGCATTGGCGTACAGGTTGACCAGCACCTGTTCCAGACGGTTGCTTTCGCACATGGCGAAGATGTCTTCGGGCGGTAGTTGCAGGGTGAAACGCACATTTTCCACCTGCAGCCGGCGTTCGACAAGGAACAGGGCGTTGCTGATCGCCGTGGGGATCGAGACGGAGGTCAGGCTGGTCGTTGACTTGCGCGCAAAAATCTTCAATTGTCCCGTAATAGTCCCCATCCTGGCCGCAATTTGCGATATTTTCGCCAAGTTGCGCCGTGCATCGTCGAGCCGTCCCCGCTCGAGCAGGATGACGGCATTGTCGGACATGGTGCGCAGCGCCGTCAGCGGCTGGTTCAGTTCATGCGTGATGCTGGCCGACATCTGCCCCAGCACGGCCATCTTGCCAGCTTGAAACAGTTCGTTTTGCGTGATGTGCAGCTTTTGCTCGGCCTTGCTGCGCACGTCGATTTCCTGGCTCAGGCTTTGCGTCATGGCATTGAGTTCCGACGTGCGTTCCTCGACCATGGCTTCCAGGTTGTCGTAGGCATGCTGCAGGTCTTCGCGGGCGCGCAATTTTTGCGCCACGGCCGCGCGGCGCTGGCGCAGGTAAAAGAACAGCAGCATGAAAAAGCCCAGCAGCACGCACGAGAAGGCGGCCGCCGCGCGCGCGCTGGCCTTGGCCTGCGCCAGGTCGGACAAATAAATAAAAGTCCAGCCCTGCGGCGACTTGAGCTTGATCTGCGTCATCACGCTCGAGCTGGTCTTCGGCGGCGTGTCGGCATGTTCCTGCTCGCGCACGCTGATCACGCGCGCGCCATTGCCCAGTTGGCGGTCGGAAACGAAGGGAATGGCGGCCAGCTGCTTCGAATAGTACTGGCGCGTGCGGTTGAGTTCTTCGACGATGGCGGGTGACAGCGGCGCCAGGGTCTTGTACTTCCAGTCCGCCATGGAACTGAGAAAAATCACGCCGTGCTCGTCGGCCAGCATCACCTTGTCGGCGCCCTGCACCCAGCGTTTTTCCAGGTTCTCCAGGTTCACCTTCACCGTTGCCAGGCCCAGCATGTGGCCATTCTGGTAAATGCCATGGGCAAAGAAGTAACCGGGTTCCAGCCGCGTCGTGCCCACGCCATAGAAGCGCCCCGGCGTGCCGCGCAGCGCATCCTGGGCGTAGGGACGGAACGAGATATTATCGCCAATAAAGCTGTCGGGTTGCTGCCAGTTGCTGGCGGCCCGCGTGTTGCCGTCGAGGTTGCTGATGAAAATGGTCGACGATTTCGCCTGGGCATTCATCTGCTCCAGGTAATGGTTGACCGTATCGACCAGCACCGGATCTTCCGGGTGCTGCAGCAAACGGATCACGTCGCGGTTCAGTTCCAGGGTCTTGGGCAGGAAGTCGTATTTCTCCAGCGCATTTTCAAGACTGCTGACATACACCTCCAGGCGCTGCGCGCCGCTCGCCTGCAGCTTGCCGATGGCGATGCGTTCGGTCCAGAAATACACGAGCCAGACGGTGGCCAGGCAGGCGGCCAGCACCACGCCCCAGGCCAGCGTTTCGCGGCCCGACCGTTGCGACAGGCGTTGGCGCCAGGAAAGGGAGGGTTTGGTAGTACTGCTATTCATAAAATCAGCTGCCAACTTGCAAGAACCCACAGTATCGCATTTAAATATTGCGTAAAAAGAAAAAGCCGCCGGATATGCATCCGGCGGCCCACACTTCTATTTTACGGACATCTCAACGTCCGACAAAATCGTAGCGAGCGGCAGTGATTTGTGGCCGAGAAGCGCGCCGCGCAGTAGATTTTGGCCGACGTCCTTAGAACGTATGACGCATGCCCAGGTTAAAGCCGCTGTTGCCGGTGCCATCGTCGGTGGCATTGCCAACCTTGTAGGTAGCGCCGTTCTTGTTGCTGATGTGGCCGTAACCTGTGTACAGGTCGCTGCGCTTGGACAGGGCATAGAAGGCGCCGATGGCCCACTGCTGGGCGTCACGGTTGGCATTGCTCTTGTCGTTGTGGCGGATGTACGACGCGACCAGCTTGGTGGCGCCGAACGGGGCGCTGAAGCCAACGAGGATGTCATTGCTCTTGCTGTTGTCGAGGGCGCGGTTGTCGGCGTAGCCGAAGTTACCTTGCAGCACGCCAAAGTCGTAGCGCGTGGCCAGCAGGGTGTTGCGCGTTTGCTGGGTCGCCAGCGCATTTTCCTGGCGGTGGTGCGTCAGGGTCACGTTCAGCGGACCGTCGATGTAATGCACGGCGCCGCCCATGCTGCGGTTTTTCGCATTGTCGCCGGCCACCTCGCCAAAGCCATACGCCAGGTCGGCCGACAGCTTGCTCCAGGTCGGCGTGCTGTATTGCACCATGTTGTCGATGCGATAATTCGTCGCCATGATGTTCGACGCCGTGCCGGCCAGGCCGATGACAAACGGATCGGCCACGTCGCGCAGTGCCAGGTAGTACGGCGTATATTGGCGGCCCAAGGTGAGGGCGCCGGCGCTGCCGGTCAGGCCCACATACGCCTGGCGGCCGAACAGCCGGCCGCCCTGGCCCGAGGTACCGGTATCGATATTGAAACCGCTTTCCAGCACGAAGGTGGCGGCCAGACCGCCACCGAGGTCTTCCTTGCCCTTGAAGCCGATGCGTGAGCCGGAAGCGACGCCGGAAGCGACGCGGTTCAGGCGGTCTCCAGCCGCATCCTTGTCGAACACCAGGCCGGCGTCAGCCACGCCATACATGGTCACGTTCGATTGGGCCATGGCGCCGGTGGAGGCTGCGCCGAGGGTCAGCAGGGTAAACAGGACTTTTTTCATGAAAATCTCTCTAATAAGTTGGAATGACTACTGATCGCACTACCTGACTGCTTGTTACTCAACATCGACAACAAATAAATGGCCCGCTTGTGGCGGGCCATGGCGCTATCAGGCTTTGCTAGCGTGATCCGCTTCGCCCCAATGGCTTTCCGTGTTCTGGTTGGCCGCGTTGGCCGCGGCGGCTTCTTCCTCGGTGGCCAGGCCACCTTCCCACTTGGCGACGACGGCCGTGGCGACGGCATTGCCGACCGCGTTGGTGGCCGAACGGCCCATGTCGAGGAATTGGTCGACGCCCATCAGCAGCAGCAAGCCCGCTTCCGGAATATTGAACTGGTTCAGGGTAGCGGCAATCACCACCAGCGAGGCGCGCGGCACGCCGGCCATGCCTTTCGAGGTCAGCATCAGCAGCAGCAGCATGGTGATCTGCGTGCCTATCGACAGGTCGATACCGTAGGCTTGGGCGATGAACAGCACGGCAAAGGTGCAGTACATCATCGAGCCGTCCAGGTTGAAGGAGTAGCCCATCGGCAGCACGAAGCTGGAAATCTTGCGGTCCACGCCGAACTGGTCGAGCGCCGTCAGCAGTTTTGGATAGGCCGCTTCCGAGCTGGCCGTCGAGAATGCCAGCAGGAATGGTTCGCGGATCAGGCCGACCAGTTTGAAGACGCGCGGGCCGATGACGACGAAGCCGGCGGCGATCAGCAGTGCCCACAGGCACATCAGGCCCAGGTAGAAGCCACCCATGAACTTGGCAAACGTGACCAGCACGCCCAGGCCGTGTGTGGTGATGACGGAGGCCATCGCGGCGAACACGGCCAGTGGAGCCAGGTTCATGATGGTGCCGGTGATGCGCAGCATGACTTGTGCCAGCTGGTCGACAACGGCCGTCAGGGTCTTGCCCGATTCGCCCAAGCCGGCCAGTGCGCCGCCGAAGAAGATCGAGAACACCAATACTTGCAGGATTTCATTGTTGGCCATGGCTTCGATCGGCGACTTCGGCACCAGGTGCGTGAAGAAATCTTTCAAGGTGAAGGCGGCCGTTTTCAAATTCGTTGAAGCGTGTACGTCCGGCAATGGCAAGCCCAGGTTGGTACCCAGCTGCATCAGGTTCGACAGCACCATGCCCAGCGCCAGCGAGACCAGCGAGGCAACCACGAACCAGCACATGGCTTTCAGGCCGATGCGGCCGGCCGTCTTGCCGTCGCCCATGTGGGCGATGCCGACCGTCAGGGTGGAGAACACCAGCAGCGCAATGATCATCTTGATCAGGCGCAGGAAGACGTCGGTGACGATGGAAATATTGCCAGCGATCTGAGCGCTGAGCTTGGCATCAGGGAAGGCGGTGTTGCATCCATACCCGACAATAATGCCGAGGACCATGGCAATCAGGATGTACAGGGTTAATGGCCGTTTCTTTTTCATTTTGACTCCTCCAAATGAAGCGCCGCTGTGAGCGGATTATTGATAGCGAGCAACTCAAGCTTGGAGTCAATATTTCTCAAAAACAAGCCCTTGCGTGCTAGCGATTATTTGCAGCAAAACCTGTACATAGCAAAGGATATGCCTGAAATTGGCATTTGACGCATAACTTCTTAAGTTGTTGATTTAAGGAAGCTTTTTTGTTGTCAGGATGTTGCAATTTCGCAGGCTTGCGCGAAATATTGGACGCGGCGGGGCATCGCTGTATGACTTTTCATACGCTAGTCGCGTCAGGGCGGCAGTGCGCCAAAAAGGCAAGATTATCAGGACAATAAAAAAGCCCCTCCGAAGAGGGGCCGATGTTGCGTAATACTTGTTTTCTTGACGTTAGAACTTGATATTGGCCGTCAGGCTGAACGAACGGGGCTGGCTTGGCGTGTAGCGGAAGCCGGACTTGTTGATGGCTGCCACATAGGTCTTGTCGGCCAGGTTGTAGGCGTTCAGCTGCAGGTCGAGGTTCTTGTTGACGGTGTAGGTTGCCATGGCGTCGAAGACCCAGTAGGCATCCACGCGGGCCGGTGTGCCGACGGCGCCATCGGTACCGCGCAGCATTTCACCCACGTAACGCGCGCCGCCGCCGATCTTCAGGCCGAATGGCAGGGTGTACGACGTCCAGCCCGTAAACGCCTGTTTTGGCGTGTAGCTGAGGTTGTTGACGCCGCTGGCGGTGACGACCTTGCCCGACTTGACACTGGTATTCATGCGCGTATAGCCAGCGCTGACCAGCCAGTTAGGCATGACTTCGCCCACCATGCCGATTTCGATGCCCTGAACGCGCTTCTTGCCGGTCTGGTAGTAGATCAGGTCGATGGGATCTTGCTCTACTTCATTTTTCACTTCCGTCTGGTACACGGCTGCCGACAGCGACAATTTTTGTTTCAGGAAATCCCACTTGGTGCCGATTTCCTTGGTGGTGGTTTCTTGCGGATCGTAGATCGGATTTTGCGCGCTGCTGGCGCCGGTGCTCAGCGTGAAGTTGGTGCCCGGTGGCGCCTTCGACGTGGCCCACAGTGCATACACGCTGCTGTCCGGCGTCGGCTTGTATAGGGCCGAGATCTTGCCGTTGGCGAAGGTGTCGTTCAAGGTGATGTGGGCAGGAATAGGCGTACCAACCGGCAACTTTTGTACCTGGCCTTGGGCCACGGCCGTTTGCAGGGTGATGGCGTCATACGTGGTGTTGAAATGGTCGAAACGCACGCCGCCGTTGAAGATCCACTTGTCGCCGAACTTGATGGTGTCGAAGACATACGCGCTTTGCGTGTTGACTTCGCCTTGGCTGTAAGCGCCGTTGCGCACTGGCTGGTAGCCGGTAACCGGATCGCGCGGATTTGGATGGTACAGATTGGCGTCCGGCAGGGTGCCCAGGCTGGCAGGCACATAGCTGTAGTTGGTCTGTTTTTCGCTGGTGAACTCGGCGCCGGCCACCACGGAGTGTTTCAGCACGCCCGTGTCGAATTGTGCGCTGAGCACGGTCTGGTTGGTCAGAATCGTGTTTTCCTGGTCCTTCACGGTGCGCAGCGAGCGCGCCAGGGTCCAGGTCGACGGATCGGTGGCGACCGGCGTCTTCAGGTTGGCGGTGCTGCCCATGAAGGCTGTCAGCAGGTAATCCTGCTTGGTCTTGCCGTAGCGCGTGGTGTTCTGGAATTGCACGGTCGGCGAGAAATCATGGTCGATGCGCAAGGTGCCCATGTCGGCCTTGACCTTGTCGTGGTCCGTGGTGGAGCCGTAGAAATTCTTCGGGTCGACCTTGGCGGCACTGTTCAGGAAGGTGCGGATGACTTTGTTCGTCGGCGTGATGGTGTCGGGTGTCGAATAGCCGGGCAAGCCGATGGTCGGTACGAAGCCGTCGGGCACGTTGTTTTGATCCACGTGCAGGTAGCTGGCCGTGATGCGCGTCGGTTTGCCGATGCCGAAGGTGACGGTGGGCGCGAAGGCCCAGCGCTTGTTCTTGACTTCGTCGCGCGCCGGATTGCCGCTGTCCTGCGTCATCAGGTTCAGACGGAAGGCCGTGCCGGAATCGGCGTCGATGATGCGGTTCCAGTCGGCCGTGGCGCGTTTTTGCTTGCCGCTGCCGGCTGTCAGCAGGGAATTGAATTTGTTTTCCATGGTCGCTGTTTTGCTGACCAGGTTGATCGAACCGGTCGGCGAACCGCGGCCGCTGTCCGTACCCGCCGGGCCCTTCAATACGTCGATCTGTTCGATGTTGAAGACGTCGCGCGAGATGGAGCCCACGTCGCGCACGCCATCGACATAGATGCTGCCCGAGGCATCGAAACCACGCATGTAGACGGCGTCGCCCGTGTTCGTGTTGCCGTTCTCGCCGAGGAAGAAGGTGCCGACGCCCGGTGTGTTGCGCAGCGCGTCCGTCAGGGTCAGCGCGCCTTGCTGCTCGATCAATTCCTTCTTGATCACGACGATGGTTTGCGCCGTATTGACCAGCTCTTCCGTGTATTTCGGCGACGAAGCTTTTTCAGCCTTGAAATCATTTTCCTTGGAGCCCACGACCTTGATTTCGTTCAGGGTTTGCTGCGATGCCGGGGCGCTTTGGCCGGCCGGATCGGCCGCCTGGGCGGCGACGGGCAGCAGCATCACGGCCAGGGCGGCGCCGATGTGCTGGTTGAAACGGGTGGGGGCGTGTTTGCGGCTCTTGATTGCCATCTTGCTCTTTCGAAAAGGTCAGGGTAGTGGTTCCTGGCTGGCTCTGCGCCGCTGTGCTTGGGCACGCGGGCAAGTGGCTGGCGATGGAGACGGAATAGGCCGTATTGTAATAACTGGGCGCTATTTCGTAAATGAGAATCGTTATCAGTATCATTTACGCAACGGATTGCGCGTGTCACAAAAAAAACACTGTCATGGCTCATGAATGCTTGCTTTGCGGCCCGGCCGCTGCTATGCGCGCAAGCGTCCGGCAGCGGGAGTATGATGAGCAACCTTTACTAGTTCCGCCAAGCATGCTGCAGACTCCCGATGCCTTTGTCCCCCTGATCGATGCGCCCGAACCGGCCCCGGCCGCCGAGCAGACGCTCACCTTCGTCTTTCACCGCGGGCGTCTGTTGTTGCGCATGCCCGAGCTGGCCTTGCCCACTGCCGCCGAAGTGGCCGCGCTCGATATCGACTTGAGCCGCGCACAACCCGTGGGTTTGTGGCAAGACCGCTATTGCCAGACGGTCTGGGTCGACGAGGAGCTGCCCGTCGGCGCCGGCCTGGCCTGGCACGGCATGCGCTCGCTGTTCAATGCTGTCGACGACGCTTTCCTGGGCTTGGCCAGCCGCGCCGTGCAGCTGGCCGAGTGGGCGCGCACGCACCGCCATTGCGGCGTGTGCGCCACGCCCATGCAGCGCACCCGTGGCGAGCGCTGCTTCACCTGCGCCGCTTGCGGCATGCTCGCGTATCCGCGCATTTCGCCGGCCATGATGGTGCTTATCCGCAAGGGCGAGCAGGTGCTGCTGGCCATGCACAAGCACTCGCCGTCGCAGCGCTTCAGCCCGCTCGCCGGTTTCCTGGAAGCGGGCGAATCGATCGAGGAAGCCGTGCACCGCGAGGTGATGGAAGAGGTGGGCTTGCGCGTGCATAACCTGCAGTACTTCATGAGCCAGTCCTGGCCGTTTCCCCATTCGCTGATGATCGCGTTTACGGCCGATTACCTCGATGGCGAGATCCGCCTGGACGAGAACGAGATCGCCGAGGCGCGCTGGTTCGGCCCCGGCGATGCGTGGCCGGAAGCGAGTTCGAGCGTGTCGATTTCCGCGCTGCTGGTGGGCGCGCACCGTCCGCCAACGGTATAGGCAAAGAGGAGGCTGCTCGGGCAGCCTGCCGCATTTTCTATATACTGGCGGCAATTGAAAATTTTAGGGTGGTGTAGCATGTCTCAAGAAGAATTCTCCGAAAACGACTGGCGCCGGCTGATCAGCAGCTTTGGTGAAGATCCGCAGCGTCCTGGCTTGCTGGAAACGCCGGCGCGCGTGGCCAAGGCGTGGAAGCACTGGACGTCCGGCTATGGTCAGGACCCGGTGGACTTGCTGAAAGCGTTTGAAGATGGCGCGGAACAGTACAACGAGCTGATCGTCGTGCGCGGCATCCCCGTCTACAGCCATTGCGAACACCATCTGGCGCCATTCTTCGGCAAGGCCACCATCGGGTACGTGCCCAACGGCAAGATCGTCGGCCTGTCGAAATTGACGCGCCTTGTCGATTGCTTCTCCAAGCGCCTGCAAGTGCAGGAACGCATGACGATGCAGATCGCCAATGCCTTGATGGAAGTGTTGGAACCGAAATCGGTGGGCGTGGTCGTACGCTGCCGCCACCTGTGCATGGAAAGCCGCGGCATCCGCACGCCGGGCGAAGAAACCATCACCTCGGCCATGCTGGGCGAGATGCAGCCGAACCTGGCGCTGCGCACGGAATTTCTGGCCCTGGCGCGCGAAGTCTGATTTTTGGCGACGATGCAGGACGAAGGCGGCGCAATGCCGCCTTTTTTTATATTCTTCCCGATTCCCGTTCCGCCAGGTAGCGCGCCGGCGGCTTGCCCACGGCCTTGCGGAACATGGTGACGAAACCGCTGGTGTTTTCATAGCCGAGTTCCAGCGCCACCGCTTTCACGCTGCGCCCTTGCGCCAGCCGTTGCAAGGCCAGGATGACGTGCAATTGCCGGCGCCAGCGTCCCACGCTCATGCCCAGTTCCTCCAGTGACTGGCGGGTCATGCTGCGCTCGCTCATGCCGATGCGGCTGGCCCACTCGGCCAGGGTGCTTTTATCGGCGGGCTGCGCCAGCAGCAGCGCGGCCAGGCGGCGCAAACGCGCATCGCGCGGCATCGGCAGATGCAAGTCTTCCACGGGCGCGGCCGCCAATTCATCGAGCAGGGTAAGCACCAGGCGTTCCTGCGCGCCCTGCAGCGCGGCCAGGGTGGGAAAACCGGCCGCCTTGGCGATCAGTTCGCGCAGCAACGGCGACACGGCCACGGTGCAGCAAACGGAGGGCAAGGCGGGCGCCATGGCTGGCTCGACAAACAGGCAATAGCACTCCGCCTCGCCCACGCCCTGCGCCGAATGCATCAGGCCGCCAGGTATCCACACGGCGCACTGGGGCGGCACGATCCACACGCCGCTTTCCACCTCGCAATGCATCACGCCCCGCGTGGCATACAGCAACTGTCCCTTGCGGTGCTGGTGCGGCGCCTGCTCCGCGTCCTCGGGCACGCTGGCCAAGCCCACGGCCAACAGCGGGCGCAACACGCCATCGATGTCGAAATCCATGAGGGAGGCGCTGGCGTCCAGGCCCAACTCGGTGCTGAGCATGCTCGGTTGCAATGGATGGGGCATGGATGCGCTTTGGCTGGATTGAATAATATTGTGGCTATTTTATGCAATGACGTCCGGCGGCGCCATCGGTATCGTGTGCTGATCCGCAGCCCCGCTTCAACGGCAACCGCCGCCGCCAGTGTTCTGATGAAGGTAAGGAGGAACGGCAACCCCCTAAGGAGTCATCACCATGCAGCTTGATTTATCCACTTTTCCCCTCGTCTGGATGCGCCGCGAGGCAGCGCCTGTCCAGCCCGATATTCTGTTTGCCCAGTTTGACGCGCTGCTGGCGCGCCGCCAGGCGTTTGTCATTCTCAGCGAGGAAGGCTTTGACGAGGATGGGCATGAACACCCGCAGGAAGAGCGCAAGCGGGCTGCGCTCTGGATGAAGCGGAACAAGGCGGCCATCCGCGCGTATATCCAGGGCATGGTGCTGGTCGAACCGAGCGCCGCCAAGCGTCTGGCCGGCAAGGCCTTTGCCGTGATGTTCGGCAAGTTCTGGGGCTATCCGCTGCATTTCGGCACCAGCCGCGACGACGCGCTCGACATCGCCCAGCATTTGCTCAAGGCGTGGCTGCCGCCAGCCGACGGCAGCACGGCCGCGCATCAGTAGCGATAGTCGTTGATAAAGTGTTTTGTAAAGTTGTACTTGCTGCCGCCGTCGAGCAAGTCGACCAGGCGTTTCGGCGCCGAGGCCGACATGAAGGCGTCGGCCGCGCCGCCCGTGCTGCGGAACTTCATGCCGGGGCTGAGGATCTGGTTGGCGCCGATTTTCAGGTGCTGGAAGCTTTTCGTTTTCTCATTATTGAGAATGAAATGTAATTCCTGCTTGAAGGTCAGGAAGGGGATCTTCAGCCACCAGCCTTCGTCCGTGCCATAGCTGGCGACGCTGGCAAAATGCGTGTTCTTGTCCGTCAGCGTGGGTTTGCCCAGGCGGTCGTTGATGCGTTTCATGGCTTCATTCTTGGTCATGCTGTGCTTTCGTGATTCATCTTGTATCCGGCGTGCATTTTGACACAGGCACGCCACCCCCGCTGCCTTGCCTCCCCTATCTGCATGCTTTTTTACTGCAATGCAGCATCAATTCTCATTAATTGTCGCAACGCATTAACAACACCAAGCAAAAATCATTGCCTCCCGGCATTGTAAATATCGGTCGTTCGAGCGTATGCTGGAGTCGTCTGAACGGTGCCGCCAGAGCACCGTCGCCGCCGCATTCCTGGCCTGCCGGGCTGGAAGCGGGCCACGCCCCATCGCCGCACAATAGAGAGTTGGAGACACAGCATGAAGAAATTGACGTTCCAGCAGAAGTTATGGATTCCCCTGATTTGCAGCCTGTTGTGCATCACCGTTATTTTTGTCTATAACGCCCTGGAAGTGCGCAAGATCCGCATCGAAGAACGTAGCGCCGACCTGAGCAATGCCGCCGACCTGGGCCTGGGTGCCGTCAAGATGTTCGGCGACCTGGCCGCCAGCGGCGCCTTGACGAAGGAAGAGGCGCAGAAGCAGGCCACGGCCGTCATCAAGAGCATGCGTTTCGGCGAGACCGGTTATTTGTCCATCATCAACCTCGACGCCGTTGTCGTGATGAATCCCGCCGCGCCGCAAACGGATGGCAAGAACATGTCGGATTTCAAGGATGCCAACGGCACCTATTTGTACCGCGACATCGTTACCGTCGGCAAGAGCGATGCGGGCAAGGGCTTCGTCCACTATTATTTCCCACGTCCCGGCCAGAAGACCCCCGAACCGAAAATGAGCCGCGTGGTGGCCTACAAGCCATGGGCCTGGACCCTGGTGGTGGGCGTGTACATGGACGATATCGACGCGGCCTTCCGCCAGTCGCTGCTGACCTCGCTGGGCGTGCTCGTGCTCGTGTGCGCGTTGCTGGCCGCCGTCGTCGTCGTGATCAACCGCAGCTTGCGCCATGCGCTGGGCGGCGATCCCGAGTATGCGGCCGACGTGGCTGAAAAGATCGCGAATAACGATTTGAGCGGCGTCGTGCGTACGCATGCCAACGACCGCCACAGCGTGCTGTACGCGATGAAAACCATGCAGGCCAACCTGGTCGATGCGATCAGCGAAATCCGCCACAGCGCCGAAACGATCGCCATGGCATCGAGCGAGATTGCCAGCGGCAATATGGACTTGTCGGCGCGCACGGAAATGCAAGCCAGCTCGCTGGAAGAAACGGCCGCCTCGATGGAGGAATTGACCTCGACCGTGACGCAAAACGCGGGCAATGCCGTGCAGGCAAATGAACTGGCGCAGTCCGCTTCCGCCGTGGCCCGCCAGGGCGGTGCCGTGGTGGCGCAAGTGATCGGCACCATGGATACGATCAATGCTTCGTCGCGCAAGATCGTCGACATCATCGGCGTCATCGATGGCATCGCGTTCCAGACGAATATCCTGGCCTTGAACGCGGCCGTGGAAGCGGCGCGCGCCGGTGAACAGGGACGCGGATTCGCCGTCGTGGCGTCCGAGGTGCGCAACCTGGCGCAGCGCTCGGCGGGCGCGGCCAAGGAAATCAAGGAACTGATCGGCGCTTCCGTCGACAGCATCGCGGCCGGCAGCACGCTCGTCGCACAGGCGGGCACGACCATGGATCAGGTGGTGGCCAGCGTTTCGCGCGTGACCGACATCATGGCCGACATCACGGCCGCGTCGCACGAGCAAAGCACGGGTATCGGCCACGTCAACCAGGCGATCACGGAAATGGATAGCGTGACGCAGCAAAATGCGGCACTGGTGGAAGAGGCTGCTGCGGCGGCGTCGAGCATGCAGGACCAGGCGGCCGTGCTGGCGCAACTGGTGGCGCGCTTCAAATTGTCGGCGCAGGAATCGGGCACGTCGCCGCGCCTGGCGGCCACTTCGGCTGGCGCACCGCGCGCCGCGGCGAAAAAGCCGCTGCGCAGCCTGGCGGCGCGCTAAGGTCTTTGCGAAGGACTTATTGGGCTGGCGCCGCCGCTTGCGGCGCCGGTTCGAATTCCAGCTTGTCATCGACGACCACGAATTGCCCGATCGGCTGGCCCAGGTCGGCTTTCGGGTCGTTTTCCATTTCCGTCAGGTCATTGCAGGTATTCGTTTCCGCCTGCCACAACTGCTTGCCCATGCGGATATTCCACAGGCCATCGCCGGCTGCAAACAGCTCGACGGTGATGTCGGCCGGCGCATCCGTCGACAGGGTATGCAGGCGCTGGCATTGCGGCAGATTGGTCGCCATCAGCTGCACTTCCACGGTATCTTGCCAAAAATAACGTTGCTGGCGGCGCACGATCAGGGAATGGTCTTGCCCATCGAACATGTAGATGGCGAAGTCCTGGACACAGCCTGACAGCAGGACGGACAGCGTGACGATCAGGAGTTTGCGCATGGTCGGCTTTCGTTGATGGTTCTCGGGAATGGCGGCGTTCAATTCTTGCGGCGAGAGTGGGCGCTTGCGCTGCCTGGGCGCCGTCTTGTTTTTCGCTTACGTGGCATTATATCCATGCATATCAGTTGCGGCGCGACAATAGTTATGCCAAGTGCGCCTGCCCCTACTTATCTACATGGAAAGACCACGATGATCGACCTGTATTACTGGACCACGCCCAACGGGCACAAAGTGACGATGTTCCTGGAAGAAGCGGGCATCCCTTACAACCTCATTCCCGTGCATATCGGCAAGGGTGAGCAATTCAAGCCCGAGTTTCTCGCCATCGCGCCGAACAACCGCATCCCCGCCATCGTCGACCAGGCGCCGGAAGATGGCGGCGCACCGCTGTCGCTGTTCGAGTCTGGCGCGATTTTGCAATACCTGGCCGAGAAAAGCGGGCAATTCCTGCCGGCGGACGTGCGCGGGCGCGCCGAAGTCATGCAGTGGCTGTTCTGGCAAATGGGCGGCCTGGGCCCCATGGCGGGACAGAACCACCATTTCGTGCAATATGCGCCCGAATCCATCGACTACGCCATCACGCGCTACGTGAATGAAACGAACCGGCTATACGGCGTGCTGAACAAGCGCCTGGCGGACCGCGAATTCGTGGCCGGCGACAGCTACTCCATCGCCGACATGGCGATCTATCCGTGGATCGTGCCGCACGAACGCCAGCGCCAGAAGCTGGAAGATTTCCCGCACCTGGCGCGTTGGTTCGCGGCCATTGCCGCCCGCCCCGCCACCGTGCGTGCGTATGCCCGCGCGGCGGAGATCAATGTGCAGCCGACCGTCAGCGGCGACGCGAAAAGCGTGCTGTTCGGGCAGACGGCGAAGACGGTGGCCTGAGCAACGGTTAATTGCCCCGGTACGTGGAAAAGCCGAAAGGGCTGAGCAGCAAGGGAATGTGATAGTGCTGGTCAGTCTTTTCCACGTGAAATTGCACGGGAATTTCCGGGAAGAAGGTTTCCTGTTTCAGGCGCGCATAGTGTTCGCCTGTCTTGAACACGATGCGGTAGTCGCCCGCCTGCATGGGCGCATCCACCGGATACATGGCCGCAATGCGCCCCTGCGCATTCGTTACGCCACTGCCCAGTTGTTGCCAGCCTTCACTGTTCTTTTGTTCCAGGGTGACCGTTACGCCGGCCGTCGGTTGCCCGCTCTGCAAGTCGAGGATGTGCACGCTCAAGGGATTGGCGGCGGCCAGGGCCATGCTGGACAGGCTGGCGAAGGCCAGGGCGGCGCTTATTTTTTTCAGGTAGGTCATCGTTGCGTCTTTCAAAGGGTAGGGGAATCGAGTTCGGGGATGGCGGCCAGGGCGGCATGGGCGCAGGCCCTGTCTTGCAGGGCGCCGCCACCACCGGCCACGCCGATGGCGCCGACTACTTCGCCCTTGGTTCGCAAGGGCAGGCCGCCACCCAGTAGCAACAGTTCCGGCACGGTCGTCAAATTGGCCATGTCGGGATTGCCGCGCGCGGCCACGGCCAGTGCCTGGGTATCATTCTTGGTGGACAGGGCTGTGTAGGCCTTGCGCCGGCTCGCATCCGTGTTGTGCGGCCCTACGCCATCGGCGCGCTGTACGGCGACAATATTGCCGCCACGGTCCAGTACGGTGACGACGATATGCCGTCCTTGCGCCTGGCAAGCGGCCATGGCCGCACCGGCCAGCTTGTTGGCCGCCGCCAGCGAGAGGTCATCGACCTTGCGCAGCTGGGCGTGGGCTGGACTGGCCAGCAGGCACAGCAGGGTACTGCCGAGTAACAGGGTTTTCATGTGGCTGTCCGTTGAATAAAGTGACGCCAGTATGGCCAGCGTTGCCCTACGAGAAGATGATCGCCGCATGACATTTTTATCATCCGCAGGGGCCTGCACGCGGCGTAAAATGGTTTTATATTCTCTTTAGAAAGTGGCCATGCGCATCCTGGTAATCGAAGACGAACCGAAGACGGGCGACTATCTGCTGCGCGGCCTGGCCGAGTCCGGCTTTACGGTGAGCCTGGCGCGCAATGGCCGCGACGGCTTGCACATGGCAAGTACGGAGTCACCCGATCTCATCGTGCTCGACGTGATGCTGCCCATCATGGACGGCTGGCAAGTCTTGCGCGCGCTGCGGCTGCAGGAGGGCGGCGCGGACGTACCCGTGATTTTCCTCACGGCGCGCGACGAAGTGCAGGACCGCGTGAAAGGGCTGGAACTGGGCGCCGATGATTACCTGGTCAAACCGTTCGCCTTTGCCGAACTGGTGGCGCGCATCCGCACCCTGCTGCGGCGCGGGCCGCCGCGCGAAGACGATGTCATCCGCATCGGCGACATGGAAATCGACGTGATGAAACGCAAGGTCAGCCGGCAAGGCCAGCGCATCGCCCTGACGGCCAAGGAATTCGGCTTGCTGCATTTATTGGCGCGGCGCCAGGGCGAGGTATTGTCGCGCTCCATCATCGCCTCGCAAGTGTGGGACATCAATTTCGAGAGCGATACCAACGTCATCGACGCTGCCATCCGCCGCCTGCGCAGCAAACTCGACGATCCGTTCGAACCCAAGCTGATCCACACTTTGCGGGGCATGGGCTATGTCTGCGAATTACGCGCGCCTGCCGTGGCTGACAGTGGCGCGCCCGCATGAAGCTGGCGCAACTTCGCCGCTCGCTGACCCTGCGCGTCACGCTCGTCTTCGTGCTGATCGTGGCGCTCGTGTCGGCTGGACTGGGCATGCATTTGTACCGCTCGTTTGTCGCGGAAATCGAGCGTCGCGACGATATTTTGCTGCTGGGTAAACTGCGGCAGATTCAGCAATTGCTGGGTAATGCGGGCACCCTCGACATCATCCGTGAACGGCCCCAGTATTTCCGCGACACCATGAGCGGGCAAGAAAATTCCCTGGTGCGCATCGTGCGCGCCGATGGCACGCGTTTGATCGATGTCAACCCGAACGGCGAGACGGTGGCGCATCCTGTTCCTGTCGCCGTCGATGCGCCCGTGACAAACAGCGACATCGTCAGCTGGACCAGCCGCGACGGCTATCCCGCACGCGTGGTGGCGGCCAGCGCGCGTATCGGCGACCCGGCGCAGATGGCGGACATTTCCGTTGCCCGGGTCTACGGCGACCGCACGGCCATGTTTGCCGCCTACCGCTGGCAAATCGTCGTCTCGGTGGCCGTCAGCGCGTTGGTGGCGGCGCTGCTGGCGAGCCTGATGCTGCTGCGGGGACTGCGGCCGCTGCGCAATATCGCCGCCCATGCGGCCCTCGTGCGTCCGGGCAAGCTGGAGCAGCAGCTCGATGCGCGCGGCGCGCCGACGGAACTCTTGCCGTTGATCCAAGCTTTGAATGCCATGCTGGCGCGGCTGCAGGAAGGCTATGCGCGGCTGTCACAGTTTTCCGCCGACCTGGCGCATGAATTCCGCACGCCCGTCACCAATCTGCTGGGGCAAAGCCAGGTGATGCTGGCCCGCCCGCGCAGCGCGCACGAGTATGAACAGCTGGTGTCGTCGAATGTGGAAGAGCTGGAACGACTGTCGCGCATGATCGACAGCATGCTGTTTCTGGCGCGTGCGCAGCAGGATGAAATGGTGCTCGTCAAGCAAGTCTTGCCCGTGCAGGACGAGTTTTTGCGCTTGGCCGATTTCTTTGAGGGACTGGCCGAAGAGCGCGAGCTGGCGCTGGCTTGCCATGGCAGCGGCACGGTGACGGCCGAGCCGCAACTGCTGCGCCGCGCGCTGGGTAATTTACTGTCGAACGCCATTCGCCACGCGGCGCCAGGCAGCACAATTTTATTGCGTTCGCATGCGACGAACGAGGGCGTGGAACTAAGCGTGAGCAACCTCGGCCCCGCCATCCCCGCGCGCCACTTGCCCCATTTGTTCGAGCGCTTCTACCGCGCTGACCCGGCCCGCAGCGACTCGGCCGCTTCCACAGGCCTGGGCCTGGCCATCGTCACGGCCATCATGCAGTTGCATGGCGGCAGCGCGACCGTGGCGTCCGATGCGGCCGCCACGACGTTCACTTTAGTGTTTCCGCTCGAGGACTGTAGGTCGGATTAGCGCGCAAGCGCGTAATCCGACATCATGCGCCAACCATATTGTCTGATTACGGTCCTGCGGACCTAATCCGACCTACGCCGTAAAGCATGGTCATGGGGCCGTCAACCCATCTCCACCAAAAACTCATGCATCCCCGTATGCGGCAACTGCGCGCACGCCGGTGCAAAGTGCGGCAACTGCCCCCACAGCAGCGGGTTGCCGACGACGTACACATAGTGCTGCGCGCGCGTCAGGGCCACGTTGAGCAGGTTTGGCGTGGCCGCCGCCCATTGCGCGGCGCCAGCCGTGCTGTCGTCGGCGCCGAGGACCAGCATCACGACGCTTTGTTCCTTGCCCTGGAAGGTGTGCACGGTGCCCACCATCTGTATGCTCCACTGGCGCAATTCACGGGCTGTCGGCGCCTTGCCATAGCCGAGGCGGCGGTCCCAGTCCATGTCGACGATGCGCGAGCGCAATTCGTTGCGCACGGCCTTGAACGGCGTGATCACATACATGTCGGGCAGCTTGCCGTCGCGGCGATACAGCTTCAGCAGCACTTCCAGCACGAAGTCGAGTTGCACAGGCACGACCTGCTTGTAGCTGACGGGGCCGGCGGCGTCGATCCAGCAGCTGGGACCACGCGTGAGTCCCCGCGCGCCGACCGGCGGCGTGCGTTCATCCAGCCCGTAGACCATCTTGTCTTCGTAGGCGATGCTGTTGGCCAGCGAAAACATCGGTTCCACGCAGCGGCGGTGCACGCGCAGGGGGCTCCCTATCCACAGCGGCTGTGCGCTGCCGGCGCCGACGACGGCGCCATAGCGGTTGGCCTTGTCCGCCAGGGTCTGTACGGACACGCTTGTCGGCGCATAACTGCCATCCTGCGTGTGCGGCGACAGGGCCGACAGGGTTTGCACGAGGCGGCCCGGCACCGTGAACACGGGCTCGATCTGCAGCGGGTCGCCCACGACGACAGCACGTTTCGCGCGCCACAGGCTGCCCAGCGCCGCTTGCGGCACGGCCTGGCCCGCTTCATCGATGAACAGCCAGCCCAGCGATTCGGGACCCATGCCCTGGAACTGGCGCGCGAACGAGGCAAACGTCGTCGACACGACGGGCACGACCATGAACAGGCTGTGCCAGACCATGGCGATGTGCGACTGGTCATAGGCCCGCTTGTTTTTCAGCAATTTGGAGACGGCCAGCAAGTTGCCGCCAAAGCCGGGACCGCCTTTCTTTGCCACTTCCGCCAGCCACGCTTCATGCAGGGCCAGGGCCTTGGCGAACAGGCGCGAGCGCAGGCGGGCCAGGGCCGGTTCATGCCACAGGCCGTCAATTTGCAGGGCGTCGCCGTCCAGCTCGTCCAGGGTCGCTGGCGCGATGATGGTGGGAAAGCGCATGCGCGCGCGGCGCAGCAGTTCCGTGCTGTCATCCCATTCGCGCTGGCGCGATTGCGCCGTGCGCAGGGCGATGTGCAGGCTGTTGCGGGCGCGTTCGCAGCGTGGCTCCAGTTCGCCTTTCAGCAGCAGCTTGATGGCGGAGACATCGCGCGCGGCCTGGCGTTGCGCTTCGGCATTGGCGACGACGGCATCCTTGTAGGTGCGCGCCGGTGCCGTGCGGAACAGGCGGGCAAAAAAGCCGGGCTGCGTCAGCGCCACCAGGCGTTCCTCTTCCAGCAATTCCTTCTTGCTGGCGAGCAGGGTGTCCTGCTGCGCCAGCGCGCCGGACAGGGCGCCATTCGCCGCATCCATTTCCTGCTCGGCAGCAATCAGCGCCTGCTGGCTGGCCTGCATGAAGTCTGCTTCCGTGCAAGTGCCCACGGCTTGCCACAGGGCCGCGTACTGGGCGTGCTCGGCCAGGGCTTTTTCCACCACGTGTTCCGTCTCGCGGAATTCGCGCGCCGCCTGGGCGAAGCTGACGCCCTGGTAGCTGGCCAGCCATTGACGGATATTTTGCGCGTTCGGCGTCTTGCGCGGCGTATTTTTATCCCAGTCGTCGTCATAAAAATTGCTGATGAAGCGGCGGCGGTTCGCGCTGTTGCCCAGTGCACAAGACATCAAGCCCCATGGCGCTTCCGCTTCACCCAAGGCGCGATTGGCGCCATTGCCATCGGCCACGACCCGGCGCGCCACGCTTTCAAAGTAGCGCGTGCGCGCCCATTCCTTGCCCAGCTGCTTCGGTTTTGGCAGGTCGCCGGAAATGTTTTCCACCGCCGCGTTATTCGACGAGGCGACGACCATTTCAAAGCCCGTCAGTTCCGGGCGCAAGCGCGCGATGGTAATCGGATCGCGCACGCCTTCGAAGGCCACGGCTACCTTGCCGATGAAGGCGTCGCCAGCGCGGTCCAGGCAAGACAGCACGCTGGCGCGGCGCACGATGTTGTCGGCGAATAATTCGCGCAACAAGGTCGTCTTGCCCGTGCCCGGCGGGCCGTTGACGGAAAAGATGCCCCGCTCGCTCAAGCCCGTGCGCGCGCCGTGGATGGCGAACTGCTGCATCAAGCTCATGGCGTAGCTGGCGTCTTCCAGCCAGTGTCCCCGGTTCATATTGCCCGGATTGAGCATGGCGGCCAGCGCCTGGCGTCCGGCCGGACTGTACAGGTCGATGCGCTCATCCTGCGCCAGCGGCGTCAGGTAGGCTGCGACCGTCGCGGGCAGCTTGCCGCCACGCAAGGCGCGGATGATCTGTTCCAGGTCATCGAGGTAAAAACTGTTGAGGATATCGATCGACGGTTCCGCGACGTCGCCAAAGTCCAGCGTGCGGTTCTGGCTGTTCTCAAGCGCATCGGCCGGGTCGGCAGCGGCGCGTTTCTTGCGTGTGCGCAATTCCAGCACGGCCAGCGGCTGGCCGGCCAACGGGTGGAAGCCGGCCCAGTCGCGCAGCAAGTCGGCCAGGGCCGCCATTTCCATGCCGGACAGGGGAGACGAGACATTGCCGGCCTCGTCCGTCACTTGCTGTGGCGTGCGGCTTGCCGCGAAGTTGCGCAGGCTGTCCTGCAGCGCCAGCTGGCTGTCGCTGAAGGCGTCCAGGCTCAGGCTGGACCAGTCCGGCGTGCGGGCACGGCCCAGCGCCCACGGTACTGTCGACACGGAAACGGGATCGAACTGCGGCTCGCCCAGCGCATTGAGATTGATGCGGGCAAAGCACGAGCGTCCCAGCAGTTCCGTCTTTTCTGTTTCGGCAATGTTTTCCGGGCCGTTGGCCGGCGGGCAAGCCTTGTTGATTTCAGCCTTGTCGAAGACGCCCAGGAACAATGAGAAGCCATCGATCTCGCGGTCGGACGGTACTTGCCATTGCGTGGCGAACTGCAGCGGCAATTGCGCCAGCTGTTCGCGGTGCAGGAGACGCACGGTGGACTGGTCTTCAACGTCCGTGATTTGATTCAGGTCAAACGGGATAAAGAATTCGATCTTGTGCCAATACTCCAGGATAGCCAGGAGGCGCTGCTGTTCTGCCTGATTCATGATGACCAATATTTTGTAAAGCGAGCGAGGATTGTAAAGCGTATGCGCGCTGCACGTTTTGCACTTTTGTCTATTGCGCGGCCTTTGCCGCAAAAAAAGTGGTATTGGCAGACGAAAAAAAGCCAGGCAGCAACTTCCTGCCTGGCTTTCCTCGGGGAGGGTGCTGTTGGGTGTTAAAGCTCGTGCCTTAAAACTCTTCCCATTCGCTCTCGGCAGCCGCATTGCTGCGGCGTGCCGGCGCGGCCGCGACGGCCTTGCGCACTGGCGCTGGCTTGGCTGCGGGGCGTGCGATGGCGGGCGCTGCCGGTGCTATGCGCACAGGCGCCAGCTTGGGTGCGCTGGCGACATGGTTGCCGGTTTTAAAGAAGCCCACCACGTGGGCCAGTTCACCTGCCTGGTCCTGCATGCTTTGCGAGGCGGCTGCCGCTTCTTCCACCAACGCCGCGTTTTGCTGCGTCACTTCATCCATTTGGGCGATGGCCATGTTGATCTGTTCGATGCCGATGGTTTGCTCGTGCGTGGCGGAGGTAATCTCTCCCATGATGTCGGTGACGCGCACGATACTGTCGACAATGTCGCCCATGGTCTGGCCCGCTTCATTGACGAGGCGCGAACCCGTGTCCACGTTGGCGACGGACGCGGCGATCAATTCCTTGATTTCCTTCGCTGCGCCAGCCGACCGTTGGGCCAGATTGCGTACTTCCGACGCCACGACGGCAAAACCGCGGCCCTGTTCGCCCGCGCGCGCCGCTTCCACGGCCGCGTTCAAGGCCAGGATATTCGTCTGGAAGGCGATGCCGTCGATGACGCCGATGATGTCGACGATTTTCTTCGACGAGGCGTTGATGGTGCCCATGGTATCGACCACTTGCGAGACGATGCTGCCGCCGCGCACGGCCACTTCGGACGCGCTTTTTGCCAGCTGGTTCGCCTGGCGCGCATTGTCCGCGTTCTGCTTCACGGTCGAGGTCAGCTCTTCCATGGCCGACGCCGTCTCTTCCAGCGAGCTGGCTTGCTCTTCCGTGCGGGACGACAGGTCGAGGTTGCCGGCGGCAATTTCGCTCGATGCCGTGGAGATCGCATCCGTACCGTTGCGCACTTGCGCCACCACGCCCAGGAGGCTGGTGTTCATGGCTTTCAGGGCGCCCAGCAGGCGGCCCGTTTCATCGCTGGAATTGACGACGATGTGCGACGACAAGTCGCCCGAGGCCACGGTTTCGGCCACGCTGACGGCTGCATTGATGGGCTGCGTGATCGAGCGCGTGATGATCCAGGCAACAAAAGCGCCCAGCAGCACGGCTACGCTGCCCAGGGCAAGCATGGACGCGCGCGCGCTGCCGCTCAGCGTTTCGGCGTCCGTTGCCGCCTGCGCCGCCTGTTCACCTTCATACGCGACCAGGCTGTCGAGCGCGCCCAGCACGCGTTTCAGGCTCGGCGCCGCCTGCTGTGTCAGGAATGCAATGGCTTCTTCCGTCTGGCCCGCATTGCGCAGCTCGATGACCTTGTTGTTCAGCGGCGCGCCCGCTTTCAAGGCAGCGTCCAGCTCGGCCATCAACGCCGTTTCCTTGTCCGTCGAGATTTTCTTTTGCAAGGTTTCCTTGGCGGCGCCGTATTTCTTGCGCGCTTCGCCAATTTTCGCCAGTTCCGCCTGCACCAGCGCTTCCGTCGGCGCCACCACAATGCTCGTGATCGCCAAGGTAATGTTGCGTACGTTGTCGCTCATGGTATTGGCGGCCGCCATTTTGACGTTCTTGTCGGCCACGATATCGTGCGTGCGTGCGCTCAGTTGCCCCATGGAATACAAGCCGACGAGCAAGACGGCGACCAGCAGGCCGAGAACGACAGCAAACCCGATCCCGAGCCGGGTGCCGATTTTGAATTGTGAGAGTGACATGATTGCTTTCGTGTTGCGGAAGTGAGGGAAAACATCGGACATACCGGGGCTACGGGTTTATACGTAGCGGCGGCCAGCCTGTAATTGTTCCTCAAAATTCCGCACTGCAATACAAAAACTTGTATCAAGTCCGTGAAAAGCTGAAAAACTGGTAGCAACTTAACTAAGTTGTCGTGTGGAAACAACGAGCGCGGCGCCGGATGCGGGCTCAGCTTTTCGGAAATACGTGGGTGGCGAGGAAATCGATGAAGGCGCGCAGTTTTGGCGTCAGGTGGCGGCTGCTGGGCCACAGGATGCGGAAGGCACCGTCGTGCTGGCGGTGGCCCTCTAGCAAGCTCTGCAAGCGGCCCTCGGCCAGCGCGGCGCGCACGGCAAAGTCGGGCAGGGCGGCGATGCCCAGGCCGCTTTCGGCAAAGTGCAGCAAGGTGTCGACATTGTTGCAGTGGAGCAGGGACGGCAAGCCGGTCGCGTGCAGGGCAGGCCATTCGGGCAGGGGCCAGGCCTCGACCTTGCCGCTGCTGGGAAATTTGTACAGCAGGCAAGTGTGCTGCGCCAGATCGGCGGGAAGCACTGGCGTGCCGTGCTGCGCCAGGTAGGCGGGCGCGGCCACCAGCTGCAGCTGGAACTGGCCCAGCTGGCGGCTCATCAAACGGCTGTCGGCGCTCTCTCCCGCGCGCACGACGGCGTCATAGCCTTCCTCGATCACGTCTACCCGGCGGTCACTGAAGTCGAGGTCGAGTTCCACCAGCGGATAGGCGCGCGCGAACGCGGCCAGCACGGGGTTGAGCAGGCTGCCCACCTGCGGCAAGCTGACGCGCAGCCGGCCTTGCGGCGCGCTCTTGCTGTTCGATAACTCCAGCTCGGCCGCTTCGATCTCGCCCAGGATGCGCCGGCAGCGTTCCAGGAACACGGTGCCTTCGCTGGTGAGCGCGATGCTGCGCGTGCTGCGGTGAAACAGGCGCACGCCGAGGCGCTCTTCCAGCCGCGCGATGCTCTTGCCCACAGCCGAGGCGGAAATGCCGAGCCCGCGGCCCGCCGCCACAAAACTGCGCGTTTCGGCCGCCTGCACGAAGGCCGTGAATCCCGCCAGGTTATCCATTTTTTACCTTTGATTGCGGATGCCAACGTCCGCACAGACAGAAACTATAGCCTGTTTTTCTTTTGTCGCACCTGCCTTACCTTGGCAGCCTGATCATTTGAAAGGCTACGCCATGATGTACAACTTCTCTCCCGCGGCCCTGTCCGCCCGCATCGATCCCTTGCTGGACGCCGTTTTGCAGCAGCAGCGCCTGGCGGGCGCCGTCGTGCTGGTACGCCAGCGCGGCAAGGACGTGTACCGCCGCGCGGCCGGCTACCTGGACCGCGAGGCGGGCACGCCCATGGTTGAGGACGCCCTGTTCCGCCTGGCGTCCGTCAGCAAGCCCATCGTCTCGACGGCCGCGCTGGTGCTGGTGGGGCAGGGCCGGCTGGGCCTGGACGACCTGGTGACGCGCTGGTTGCCGTATTTTGCGCCGCGTCAGCCGGACGGTACGGTGGCGGCCATCACCGTGCGCCACTTGCTTACGCATACGGCCGGGCTCGACTATGGCTTCTTCCAGTCGCCGGGCGGCGCGTATGCGCAGGCCGGGGTGTCCGACGGCATGGATGCGTCCCGCATTTCCCTGGAGGACAACCTGCGCCGCCTGGCTACGGTGCCGCTCGCGTATGCGCCCGGCGAGCGCTGGGCATACTCGATCGCCACCGACGTGCTGGGCGCCGTCATCGAACAGGCGGCCGGCATGCCGCTGGCGCACGCCGTGGAATACCTGGTGACTGTGCCGCTGGCCATGCGCGACACGGGTTTTGTGGCTGCCGACCCGGCGCGCCTGGCCGTCGCGTATGCGGACCGCGCAGCGGAAGAATCCCAGCCGCGCCGCTTGCGCGATGAGGGCGAAGACCATCTGCCGTTTCTCGATGGCATGGCAGGTTTTACCCTGTCACCGGCGCGCGCCCGCGATGCGCAAGCGTATCCATCGGGCGGCGCTGGCATGGTCGGTTCGGCCCCCGACTTCATGCGCTTGCTGGAAACCCTGCGCCAGGACGGCGCGCCGCTGTTGCCACCAGAGCTGGCACGCCAGATGGGCACGAGCCAGACCGGTGACTTCGACTTGCCGTTCTGGCCGGGCCGCGGCTTTGGCCTCGGCTTTACCGTGTTGACGGACCCGCTTGCCGCCGCCACGCCGGAGTCCGTGGGCAGCTGGCGCATGGGCGGCACGTATGGCCATTCGTGGTTTGTCGACCCGGCGCAAGAGCTGTCTGTGGTGGCGTTCACGAATACGGCACTGGAAGGCATGGCGGGGCTGTTCGTGACGGAACTGTGCCAGGCAGTGTATGGCGCGAAGGAACTGGAATGACGCGCCCGCACCCGATCGTCTTCCTCGCGCTGGGCCTGTTCGGCGTGTATTGCATCGAGTTTGGCGTCGTCGGCATCTTGCCGATGATCATGCAGCGCTACGCGGTGACGGCCGCGCAGGCGGGCTCATTGGTGAGCCTGTTCGCCCTCGTGATCGCCGTGGGCGGCTCCTTTCTCGTGCTGCTGGCCACGCGCTGGCGCCGCAAGCGCGTGTTGATCGTTTCCCTGCTCGTGTTCGCGCTGGCCAGCGTGGTGTCGGCGTATGCCCCCCGCTTCGAGCTGCTGCTGGTGCTGCGCATCGTGCCGGCCCTGTTCCACCCCGTGTATTTCTCGCTGGCGATGGTGGCCGCCGCCGCGCTGTATCCGCCACAGGATGCGGCGCGGGCCGGCGCGCATGCATTTACGGGCACCAGCATGGGCATGGTGCTGGGCATTCCGCTGACGACGTGGATTGCCGCACAGTATGGCTACGAGGCATCGTTCCTTGCCTGCGCCCTCGTCAACGCGCTGGCCGCGCTTGGTTTATATGTGTTCTTGCCGGACACGCCGCAGGAAGCGCCGATGGCCTACGGGCGCCAGCTGGCCGTGCTGCGCAAACCCGCCCTGTGGTTCACCATTGCCGCTGCCGTGCTCGTCTTTGCGGCCATGTTTGCCGTGTATGCGTACGCGGCCGCGTATCTGCAGCAGGAAGCGGGCTTGTCGGCGCGCCAGACGGGGCTGGCGCTGGTGGTGTTTGGTATCGGTGGCGTGGCCGGCAATCTGTTTGCCGGGCGCCAGCTGGGCACACACGTGCTGCGCACGGTGTTGTTGCAGCCCGTGCTGCTGGGCCTGGCGTACTGCTTGCTGTACCGCTATGCGGGCAGCGGTATCGGCTGGGCGCCCATGGCGGTGCTGTTGCTGTTCTGGGGCGCGGCGCACACGAGCGGGCTGATCGTCACGCAAGTGTGGCTCAGCAGCGAAGCGCGCGAGGCGCCGGCCTTTGCCATCGGCGTGTATATCGCCGCCATCAACCTGGGCGTGACGGTGGGCGCGCTGGCCGGCGGCATGGCCATTGCGCACTACGGCATGCAGGGGGCGCTGGCGTGCGGCGCGCTGCTGGGTATGCTGGCGCTGGCGGCGATTGCCGGGAAAGCGTGGCTGTACCGCCCGTCGTCAGTCGGCAATATGGTTGGGGATGCGAAACAGTAAATCCGTGTCGCCGATATCCACACCCGCTTGTGACAGCAGGGTGCTGGCCTGGCCCCGGTGATGGGTCTGGTGGTTAAAGAAATGCATGAGCAGGCTGAAAAACTCGCGCCGGTTCGGCCCCTTGCTGTTGCGGTAGTCGAGCAGGTGGTCCAGGTCTTCTTCGCGGATGGAGGCGGCCCAGTCGACGATGAGCTGATCCAGCCATTGCCGGTGCGCATGCATGGCGGCAAAATCGTCGGGCGCGAACAGCGGGTGCGTGAGCGAAGCGGGCGGCGTGATGGCGCGGATGGGGTCGAGCAGGGGGAAGCCGGCCGGATGTTTCGCATAGCGCTGCAGCCACAGGGTGTCGCCCACCATCACGTGATTCAAGGTGGCCAGCAGGGAGCCGAAAAAGGCGCCCCGCTCGCGCTCCAGCTCGCCGGGCGGCAAGCTGGCCGCCGCCGCGTAGACCTTGGCATTCATCCACTGGTTGTAATCGGCCATCAGGCAAATGTGGGCGCAACGGCTCATGCTGGACTCCTTCGGTGGATGAATGCTGATGTTAAACGGATTTCAGGAATGCGCGTATGCCGGCCAGCAGCATTTCAATGGCCATCGCCGTCAGGATCAAGCCCATCAGGCGTTCAAACGCCGTCATGACCCTTGGACCGAGCGCACGCTGCAAGCGTTCGGCGCACAGGAAGACGGCCAGCCAGACGACGGCCACGGCCGTCAGCCCTGCCACGTGGGCGATGACTTCGTTCATTTCATGCGAGGAAAACAGCAGCACGGTCGCCAGCGCGGACGGGCCGGCCAGCGCGGGGATGGCCAGCGGCACGATGAACGGTTCGCCGCCCATCTCGTGGTCGCTATTGCCCGCGTTTGGCTGTGGAAACACCATGCGCATGGCGATCAGGAACAGGATCACGCCGCCGCCGATGCGCAGCGCCACTTCCGACAATTGCAAGGCATTCAGGAAATGGCGGCCGAAGAACATAAACAGCAGCAAGATGCCGAAGGCGATCATGCACTCGCGCACCACGACTTTCCAGCGCCGCTCGATGGGCACCCGTTTCAGGGCATTGACGAACAGGGAAACGTTGCCGAACGGGTCAGTGACGAGCAAGAGCAGGATAAATGTCTGGAAAAAATTCTGTGTCATGGTGGTGAGAAGATGAGGTCAACACCGTTGCCAGGATGGGCGCGGTGCGATAAGGCTTGCGATGATAACAAGCCTGCTCCCAATCGCCCATGATTATTGATGCATAGCAGCATTTTTTTTACGCCGCAATGACTTTGGCCTGGTAAAACGCGGTCGGCGTGGTGCCGAAATGTTTTTTGAACATGGCGGTAAACGCGCTTTGGCTCGTGTAGCCGTTGTCCATGGCCACGTCGATGACCTTGATGCCTTGCGCCAATTGTTCCAGCGCCCGCAGCAATCGCGCCTGCTGGCGCCACTGGCCAAAGCGCATGCCCGTCTGTTTCTGGAATAATCGGTGCAGACTGCGCTCGGTGATGCACAGTTCCTGTGCCCAGTGCGCCACCGTCTGCTGTTCGCCCGGCTGTTCCATCAGCCGCGCGCAAATGCCGCGCAGGCGCGCATCGGTAGGTAATGGCAGATACAGGGGCAGCACGGGCAAGCTGTCGAGTTCGTGCAACAGCAATTGCAGCAGATGCCAGTCGCGGCTGCCTTCCGAGAAATCGGGCGCGATGTCGACGGCCGCCACGATCAATTGCCGCAGCAGGGGACTGATGTCGAGCACGCAGCTGTGGCCAGGCAGCAATGGCGAATTGGCGCAGTTGACGAACACCGTGCGCATTTTCACCGCGCCGCTCATGCGCACCTTGTGCGCGATGCCGGGCTGCAGCCACACGCCGCGCGTGGGCGGTACTACCCAGCGCCCGCCCTGTGCCTCGATGGTCATCACACCCTCGATGGCATACAGCAATTGCGCATGCGTGTGGCGGTGCGCGGAAATCACGTGGCCGTGCGCATAGTCAACGGCCAGCGCCATGGCGCGCGCCGTGACGGGCAGCAATTCCTGAAAGGCGGGAGAGGAACAATCCATCAAATAAGGTCAGTTTTGCGATAGGTTCGGACATCTTAGCGCGAGAAGGCGCGGCGCGCCTGCGGCATGATGAATACCCGCAATTATTTATGGAGCCTCGCATGCCTGTGCGCGCCTATCTGTATCCGTTTCTGGCCATGTTGCTGTGGGCCGGCAACGTCGTCGTGTCCAAGCTGGCTGCGTCCAGCATTGCCCCCACGGCCATCACTTTTTACCGCCTGGTGCTGGTCTTGCTGGTGATGACGCCGTTTATCGCCCGCCCCCTGTGGCGCAACCGCGCCGCCATCCGCCGCCACTGGTGGCAACTGGCCCTGTGCGGCCTGATGTCGATGGCCTTGTTCCAGAGTTTGTCCTACCGCGCCGCGGAAAGCACCACGGCGACGAATATGGCTATCGTTACGGCGCTGGCACCCCTGATGACGGCCCTGCTCAGCGTGCTGCTGCTGGGCGAACGCCTGACGGTCGGCATGGCGGCCGGCGGCGTGCTGTCGTTTGGCGGCCTGCTGTACCTGGTGGGGCGCGGCGACGTGCTGGCCTTGCTGCATCAGGGCGTGCACGCGGGCGACGCGCTGATGCTGCTCGCTTCCCTGAGCTTCGCCCTGTACGGCGTGCTGCTGCGCCGCTGGCGTCTGTCTGTTCCCGCTTGGCAAGCTATTTATTGCCAGGCGTTGGCGGCCCTGGCGTGCATGCTGCCGTTCTTCCTCCTCTTGCCGCCCGGCAGCGCCAGGCTGGACGCCACCACCTTGCCCTTGATCGGTTATGCGGGCATCGGCTCGTCCATCGTGCTGTCCTACCTGTGGATCGAAGGCGTCAAACTGCTGGGGCCGAACCGCTGCAGCATCTACGTTAACCTGCTGCCCCTGCTGACGGCCCTGCTGGCCATCGTCTGGTTGCACGAAAGCATGCATGTGTACCACCTGGTCGGCGGCGGCATCTCGCTGCTGGGCGTGCTGCTGGCGCAGACGGTGCAACGGCCCCTGTTCGGCCGGCGTCCTCGTGTGTCCGGTCTTGCCTGAGCAGCCATGCATAATGGCGGTTTTCAGGCAGTGGAGTGGGCATGCGGCAAGCATTTTGGATGAGCACGATGGCGGCGCTGCTGGCGCTGGGCAACTTGGCGCCAGCGCAGGCGGCGCGGTTCTACGAGGGTAAACCGATGGCCACCGCCAGCACCGTCGAGCGCGGCGCGAAAACCATGGATGAGGCGCAGGTGCGCACGGCGCTGGCCCATGTGCCGCAGATCGACTACAGCATAGCCTACGCACCCACGGGTGTGGCCGAGTTCGACGCCATTGAGCATGGCCATGGCAAGCTGGTCGGCTATTTCAATATCGATGGCGATTTATTGCCCGGCAAGCCGGCCGATGCGCCGGCGTTTGCCTATAAAAAAACCTTCGTGGAAAAGGATGGCCATTTCCTCACGGTCACGTATCTGCTGGGCAAGGGCTGGAAAGGGAACCGCGCACCCAGCTATCACATCAAGTGGATCACATGGGAAACGCAGCCGCAGCGCTTTGCCGCCAGCCAGGATGGACTATTCATCGAGTACGACGTGAATTGCTGCGTGGGCAGCGTGTATGCCCGTGGCCAGTATGCACAGGGCAAGCGCACGGGGCAGTGGCACTACGAGGAGCCGAACACCATCCGCTCGTTCGGCGCCTTTGTCGATGACAAGGCCGAAGGGCCGTGGACGTATGAAAGCGGCGATGAAACGACGACGGGCATGATGCAGCGTGGCCAGCGCACGGGCCGCTGGGAAGTGAGCCCGGGCGTGGACGAATGGCGCGAAGTGGACATGCACAGTTTCACCGGTTATGACACGTTTGTGAAAGACCGCTTGAACGGCCCCAGCGAACGCCGCATCGACGGTGTGGTGCAATGGCAGGGCAACTATGTAAACGGCAAGAAGCAGGGCCAGTGGGTGGAACCGGGCGGTGGCGGCATGTATGTCGATGACGTGAAACAGGTGCCGTAAAAGGCGACGCCGGACGGTGGCTGGCAAATGCTGAGCATGCTCGATTGCAGAAATCGTCTCTTAACATAACTGCATTCCCACGCGACCGCGCACGATTGCGGAATGCCAGTTCTGCGCAAAAAACATCATCTATTTGTTACAAAGCGTGAAAATCCATGCTGGATGTTGCTACTAGTAATCTTTCCCTGTATCTTGCAGTCAGGAAATAAAAGTACGGAAAACCTCAACCCTGTTGATCTGTCTTTCACTCCTGACGATATGCGCGGGCCGCCTTCCCCCCTGCTGCCGCACACGCCGTATCGCTCTGTCCTGAACAATTCACGTGACCCGCCCATCTGGCGCTTGCTGTATTCCAATCGGTAAGCAGCGGCATGGTTGCGCCCCTACCAAGGAAAATTGCATGCTGTCGAATATAACAATAAAAATGCGCCTGATTGCCACCATGAGTGTGCTGGGCTTGCTGATCGCCGTGCTGGGCGTCATGAATATCATCAGCCTGAAATCGGCCAACAACAGCCTCAACGAGGTCTACAGCAATCAGCTGGCATCGACGCAAGCGATCGGCGAATCGCAGATTCTGCTGGGCCGCGCCCGGTTCACGATGGACCGCGTGATGGTGCATCCTGATGCGGCCGACGCCAAGGATATCCTTGCCCGTGCCGAACAATTCATGGAGGCATCCAACAAGTCCTGGAAGGTGTACCTGGCTTTGCCGCAAAGTGCGGATGAAAAGCGCTTGTCCGACGACATGGACAAGAAGCGCAGCGATTACATGAGCAATGGCTTGCTGGTCATGAGCAAGGCTTTGCGTGAAGGCAATGTCGCGCAAGCGGACGGTTTGATGATGACGGGACTGACGCCGTTGTATCGCACCCTGGACCAGGCCGCCGAAACATTGACACAATACCAGGCCACTTCGGCCGCCGCGATGTATGCGACCAGCCAGTCCAGCTACCGTACTCAGGTGGCCATGGCCATCGGCGGCATGATAGTCGGCGCCTTGCTGACCATTATCTCGAGCATTTTGCTGCTGCGCGCCATCTTCGGCCCGTTGGACCAGGCCCTGCGCCATTTCGGCGCCATTTCCGACGGCAACCTGGCCAATGACATCGTCATTACGCGCAACGACGAAATGGGCGCCTTGCTGACGGGCTTGCAGAAAATGCAGGAACGCCTGTCGACCACCGTGCGCGGCGTGCGCGACGGCAGCGGCGCCATCGCCACGGCCAGCAATGAAATCGCTTCGGGCAATCTGGATCTGTCCAGCCGCACGGAGCAGCAAGCGTCGAGCCTGGAAGAAACGGCCTCGTCGCTGGAAGAGCTGACCTCGACCGTCAAGCAGAATTCCGACAATGCGCGCCAGGCCAACCAGCTGGCTGTGTCGGCCTCGGACGTGGCGGTGAAAGGTGGCGCGCTGGTGGCGCAAGTGGTCGACACCATGGGCACCATCAGCGAATCGTCGAAAAAGATTGCCGACATTATCGGCGTGATCGATGGCATCGCCTTCCAGACCAACATCCTGGCGCTGAATGCAGCCGTGGAAGCGGCACGCGCGGGCGAACAGGGCCGTGGTTTCGCCGTCGTCGCCACGGAAGTGCGCAACCTGGCGCACCGCTCGGCCAGCGCCGCCAAGGACATCAAGCTGCTGATCGAAGCATCGGTACAGAACGTGGGCGCCGGCAGCGAGCTGGTCAGCCAGACGGGTACGACGATGGACGAGATCGTGTCCAGCATCCGCCGCGTGACGGACATCATGGGCGAAATCAGCGCCGCCGGCCGCGAGCAGGAACTGGGCATCGGCCAGATCAATCAAGCCGTGGCGGAAATGGATACCGTGACGCAACAGAATGCGGCCCTGGTGGAAGAAGCGGCAGCAGCGTCGGAAGCCATGCAGGAGCAGGCGGCGGCGCTGGCCGAAATGGTCAGCATCTTCAAGCTCGATGCCAACCATAGCGGTCCTGCCGCCAAGCCTGCCTTGCGCAAGCCTGTCGTTGCCGCCGCCAGCACGGCCTTGAAACGCCCGGCGCTGCGCCTGGCGCCAACCCGCGCCGCCGCTGCACCTGTCGCGGCTGCAAAGCCGCGTCCAGCCAAGCCTGCCGCGGACAACAGCGGCGAGTGGGAAGAGTTCTAACAACACCTAAAAACCTACTGCGCGTCGCAATTTGCGGCCTGCGATGCTCACTGTGCTCTAGCACAGTTGCGCGTCTCGGCCACAACTTGCTGCCGCTCGCTACGGTTTTTAGGCGTTGTTGATTCTAGATTATTGTTGTTCCAGGGCTACCTTGCTGCCCTGTTCCTGCAAGCGCGCCGCCTCGGCCAAGGCCTGGGCGCGCGCTTCTTCCGCCGCCTGCTCCGCTTTCTCCAGCGCATCATGGCGCGCCTGCAAGGCTGCCCGGGCACGCACGAAGACAATCTTGATGGCCGCCATCACGGGCACGGATAAAAAGATGCCGACCACGCCACCGAGCTGATCGCCGGCGAGCAAGCCGACGATCACCATCAGCGGGCTCACTTCCACGCCTTCGCTCATCAAGTACGGATTGACCACGTAATCCTGGAACAAACGGTAGGCGGCGATAAAGCCGATCAGCCAGAACACGTGCTCGAAGCCGCTGAAACCGGCCACGACCACGGCGATGACGGCGGCCGCCAGCGGGCCGGCAAACGGGATGAATTCCAGCAAGGCGGCAGCGCCGGCCAGCAGCAGGCTGTACGGCACGCCCATCAGGGAAAAGGCAATGCTGTACGACACAAACGTGGCGATCGACAACAGCAGCAGGGCGCGCACATAGCGCGACAGCAAGATGTCGAGGTCGTCGATGATGGCGCCCCAGAGCTTCTTGTTCGGGCGGTTCAGCAGCGACAACAAGCCGTCGCGCATGTCCGGGCCTTCCTTGATCAGCAAAAAGCTCAGCACGGGCACCAGCACCAGATAGATCAGGTTGCTGGCCGCATGCATGACGGTCAAGCCCAGTTCTTTCGCCAGCGGCATGGCTTGTCCCGTACCGCTGCTCAGCTGCGTCTGCATGAACGACAGCAGGCGCGCGCGCAGCGGCTCCATGAATTCAGGCAACGGGATGCGCTCGGCAAAGTTATTACCCTTGAGCAGGGTTGGCAATTGATCGCTGAGCTTGATCGCTTCTTCCTCGATGCGTGCGCCGAAGATGGAGCCCAGCACCGCCACCAGCAAGATCACGACGAGAAAGACGATGCCGATATTGGCCGTGCGCGGCAAGCGTTTCGGGCCATGGCGTTCCAGCAGGCCGATCAGCGGATACACGAGGTAGCTGAAGAAAATGGCAAAGACCACGACGATCAGGGTCGACGAAACCTTGTAGGTGAGAAAGAGCAGGAAGGCGATGAGGAACGCCGTCCACACCATCTTGGCAACGCGCAAGTTAAAACCGAACATATGAATTCCTTAGGGGCAGGATGCGACGCAAGCGTGACTGGCTTGAAGGGCAGGGTGGGCAAGGCAGGGATCGGGCCGCGCCGCACGGCCGGAAATCATACCGCAAAATGCCAAAATGCCATGCTCTTGTGCGTAATGGCAATGCTTTCCCGGTTCGCCTTCCTTATTTTGTCCGCCAGTTGGCCACGGTGATGAACACGCCATCGTCCTTGTTGGGTTCGCGCAAGGTCACCGTGTAGCGGCCGCTGGCATCGCTGCCCGTAAACACCACCTTGTCGTCATGGCCCTTTACTTGCGCGCCCTTGGCCAGCTTGGCGTAAGTGTTGAGCACCCAGTGGAAATCGGCATAGCTGCGCAGGGTGATGGCGGCATCGGGCATGGGCTCGTCGCCCGCCTCGGCCGCTTCCGTGGGCGTGCGCATGGGCAAACCGTCCAGGCCCGCCGGTGTGACGATCTTGCCGCCGCTGGAACTGCTGTTGAGTTCTGCATTCGGCAGCAGCAGGTGCAGCAGGCTGGCGGGAAAGCCGGGCGGCACGTCGCGCGCCTCCCAGCCGGGCTGGCCGGGACGGGTCGTGATGTATTCCACCGCGGCAATGCTTTGCCGCTGTGCCGGCGCGGCCTGCGCCAGCATGGGTGGCAGTTGCCGCGCCCACACGAGCAGCGGCGTGGCCATCTCGTCCTCAGCGCCTGGCGGCACGAAGAGCGTCAGCACGGCATGCGTGGAGGGCAGGCAGGCGGGCGCAGCGTCGCCGGCGGCGGCCTGGCAATGGCCGTTGACGAGGCCCAGCGCCAACAGCTTGCGTTGCGGATCGAACAGCATGGCGGCGCGCCAGGCACCGTGTGTGCTGGCATCGATGGAGGCCAGTACCGAGCGCCCGTCGGGCAGCATGGTGCGCGTGATGTCGTCGAGTGAATACATGCTGTCGAGCACCTGGCGCGCGATCAGGGTGTTGCCCTGCGTATAGCTGCCGCGCGCATAGCCGAGCAGCTTGAAGACGTCGGCGCGGATCTCCGGATGCGCACTCAGGCGCAGTGGCGGCGACGGCACGGGCACGGTGGCGGCCACGAAGGCGGCATCTTCGGCAGAAACGTCTTGTGCCACGGTGGAAAGCGGCAAGCACAGGGCGGCGCACAGCGACAGCGTGCGCAGAGTGATTTTTCCTGGGGTGTTCAATGGCCCTCCTTGTCGAGACGCCATGCCGGACCGGTTGCCGGCATGCGCGGGCCGCGATCTTAGCATTTCAGGAATAAATCTCTTTCTGCTAAGCTTGGCTATTGAATCACTGTTCCGCTTGCCATGGCCCAGATCACTATTTCCTGCAGTATTCCCGTTGACGATGAAGTCGTGACCGAGTTCTTGCACAAGTACGTGCTCCACTCGCGTGTCGGCGCGGCCAGGAAATTGCGCATGGGAGAGAAGGGCTGTTTCTATACCTGTTCCTTGTATGGCGATGACCACGCCAAGGTGAGCGGTTTGATCCGCCGCATGCTGGCGTTTTTCGAGAGCAAGGAGATTCCCTTGACCATCCTCAAGATCGGTACCCAGGACAGTTGGTACGAGGTGGACCCCGAGCAGCGCGATCCCTGGAAAATTTCCCCACAAGCCTTGCTGGCGCTGCTCGATGCCGGGCCCAACGACAATACTCAGGCGGCGTTGAGCACGTAACGGTTCTTGCCGTTCTTCTTGGCCAGGTACAAGGATTCGTCGGCGCGCCGGTAGCTGTGCGACAAGTCGACTTCCTTGAGCAGTTCCGCGACGCCGATGCTGACGGACACCTTGCGTTCCGGCACGAAAGCCGCCTCGACGCTGTCAACGAGTTGCGCGGCAAAGGCGCAGGCCGCGTTCTTTTCGCCCAGGTAAATGACGGCAAACTCTTCGCCGCCGAGGCGCCCGCACAGGTGCTCGCCCGACAGCCTGGCGATCACGTCGGCGATCTTTTTCAGCACTTCATCGCCCACGTCATGGCCGTACACGTCGTTGATCTGCTTGAAGTCGTCGATATCGATCATCAGGAAATACGCGGGCGTGCGCGCCGTGCGCTGCAAGGTGCGCGCGCCCTGCGTAAACATGCGGCGATTATTGAGTCCGGTCAAGCCATCCTTGTACGCCATCGTCGCCAGTTCGCGCTGGGAACGATAGTTATGGATGCGCAAGACGAGAAAATAGATGTTCAGCGCCAGGCCGATGATGACGCTGATGGTGACGGCCAGCACGGGCCAGTGCTGGTCAGCCCGGCCCGCATGCACGGGAAACTGCCCCAGCCCCAGAATGGCCCACACGCATAGCGATACGCCCAGGTAATACGCGATGCCGCTGAAAATGGGCGCCGTCGTCAGGGTGATCATCACGCCCAACGGCAACACCCAGAAAGCGGGATCTTCCGTGCCCAGCATCAGCACGCGAAAACTGAACGCGATGAACAGCACGCTGATGGTGCCGCTGGCGATAATCGCCTGCAAGGACTTCGCATACACGGTCAGCAGCAGCCCGACCAGCATGCCCGCCACGCCCAGCGCCGCCTGCGCATGATCGAACGAAGCGCGCGGCAAGGTCAGGCTGAACGTGACCAGCCAGCAAGCCAGGCCAAACGTCAGGATCGCTATCGAAATGAAATGCAGTTCCTTGAAAAAGCGCTGCTGCTGCTCCCGTTCTCCGGAAAAGAACAGGTAATAGAAGGCAGGAGACAGACTGCGCGAAGTGAACATTCCATTTGTCCAGGCAGACAACACGCCTTGCGGCAGGGACGCCTCCCGGCAACGGCAGGCGGCATGGCGCGCGTACAAAATTAGTTGCGCTCAGGAACTAGTGTACTGGTTTCTTGGGGGCAGTGGTGATCCGGGCGAGGAAAACGGCGGCTACTGTCCTGCCGCCGCCACAGTCGCTTCCACTCCCGGCGCCGGCAAGCGCCTGCTTACAGGTCGCGCGCCAGTACCTGGCCGACCAGGTCCTTGCCAAAGCTGTGATGCGCCTCTTCCTCGACCAGCTGGAAACCGGCCTTGTCGTAGATGCGGCGGGCATCAGTGAGGATGCTATTGGTCCACAACACGATTTTCGTATAGCCGACCTGACGGCTGAAGCGCAGGCATTCATCGACCAGGCGGCTGCCGATGCCCAGGCCGCGCGCGCTGGGATCGACGTACAGCAGGCGCAGTTTGGCAGTCGTGTCGTCCTGGCGCACGATGAAGATGGAACCGATCACCTTGCCGTCCTTTTCGGCTATCCAGCAGCGCTCACGGACCGGGTTGAATTCGCGCACGAATTTGGCGAGAATCTCGGCAACGAGCGCCTCGTACTCGTTGTTCCAGCCATATTCCTGCGCATACAGCACGGCTTGCCGGTGGATGATCCAGCCCATGTCGCCCGGCTGCGGATTGCGCAGGATATAACTGGGCGATGTTTCCCCCAGCAAACCCTGGATTTGCCCCATGGCAGCGACCAGCTCCTGCTGCGCCGTTGGCGGCAAGCGTTCCAGCATGGCCGCCACTTCGCGTCGCGAGGCATCGACCAGGGGCGCGAGGGTGCGCTGTCCCTCTGCGGTCAGCTGTAATTGCGCCGCGCGCGCATCCTTGGGCGAGCGCGTCTTGGCGATCAGCCCCTGCTTTTCGAATCCGGCAATAACCCGGCTCAGGTAGCCCGCGTTCAAGTCCAACTCGCGGCACAGGTCCGCGCTGGTCAATTGCTCCCGGTACGCCAGTTCATACAGGATGCGCACTTCCGTCAGCGAAAACGCGCTGTCCAGCAAGTGTTCATGCAGCACGCCAATCTGGCGCGTATAGAAACGGTTAAAACGACGCACGATCTCCGTGCGTTCGACGAGTTGATCCGCCTGCATGTGACACCTCCCATTTGCTTGCTTATGGCAGATTATTGATTGCTTTTGGCAATCATGTCAATATGCGACGGTCTCTGGCGCGCATAAAAAAAGCGGCCCTGGAGAGGGCCGCCTTGGCTGCAACGGAAAGCAGGGGCTGTAGGATCTCAAAAAAGATGAAATCTAATGCTTTAAAAATCAACAAGTTATCCATGTATTTTGAGACTAAAGGCAGTGCCATTCTCAAAAAACATGAAAATTTCCTCATGAAATCTCACAATAGATGAAATTTTCCTAACGCCCCTCAGCTTAATGCAGACATGACGCTTCCATTGTTTTAAGTCGGCAAGTTAAGTATATGTAGGTGCTGTAAATGCATGTACAATATTTTTTACATTTATAGAGTGGTGGCTGATGAACATCTCCGAGGTCGGGAAATCAATCCGCGTCCGTCGACTTGCCGTTGGGTTAACGCAGCAACGGCTAGCGAAACTTGCTGGACTGTCGCGACAGACAGTGCAACAGCTGGAGACCGGAACTATTGGCGATCTCAGTTTCGGGCGCTTGGTGAATCTGCTGGGGGTACTCGGACTCAATTTTGCTCCGCCATCGATCAAGGCGAGGGAAAAAAAATGCGGTTTGTGGATGGCGGCAAAAAACGCGAGCGTCAGTTACAGGGGAGAGCTGACTAGCGACGAGCTGCAGCATGCTTTGATTACCGGACAAGTACCGGCTAATCGTATATCCTATTTACTGCACTTCCTAGATGAAACACCCCTGCAAGTGGTGGTGATGGCAGTTGAGGAAACCGCACACTTAGAAGCTGTTTCACCGGCCAAGATTTGGGTAAGCGTTGCTCAGTTGGCTCGTCAGCTGGGAAGTGTACGTAGCGACCTCTGGCTGTAGCTGCATTTTGCTTTTTTTATCTCATTTTCGATGCTGTGCTGATGAAGTGAAGTTTCAAGTGGCGAGTTGTGTTCATAGAGATAAACGGGTAATCCCCCATTTCTAGAGCAGGCTAAAAGTAGAGGTTAAGTGGCCATGGCAAGCTTCCGTTTTGGCGTGATTCCGCCAAGTGCCATGTTGGGCTGGTCGTGATTGTAAGTCCACAGCCAGCGGTTCGCAAAATCCTGAATCTCATCGAGCGTTTCAAACAGGTGATGGACTAACCATTCGTAGCGGACCGTGCAATTATAGCGCTCGACATAAGCGTTCTGCTGCCGCTGGCTAGGCTGAGTAAAGTCGATGCGTATGCCACGCTTGGCGGCCCAGGCCAGCGTCATAGCGCTGATGTACTCGGGCCACTATCGCGGCAAATGACCTGGGGATTGCCACGCCATTCGATGATCTTGTCAAGGGGCCAGATTACCCGTTCGGACGGCAATGAGAAATCAACCTCTATGCCGACCCCCTTACGGTTGTAGTCGTCGATCACATTGAACAATCGGATGCTTCTCCATACCCCGCTCATATGGAGAGATCAATGTCGATCAAGTATTGCGCAGGCTGTGGTCGGGAGTTCCAGCCACGCCCCCAAGCTCCGAACCAGGTCTATTGTTCAGCGCCCAAATGTCAGCGCGTTAGAAAGCGCCGATGGCAGCAAAATAAGCTGCAAACGGATCCTGAATATCGACTCAACCAGCGAGACGCACAACGCGCGTGGCAGGAGAGTCATCCCGACTACTGGCGTCAGTATCGCGCCCACCCCGACTATGCAGAGAGCAGCCGAGATCGACGACAGAACGCGCCACGTTGCAACAGAGATTGTGTAAAGATGGACGCGTGGCTTTCGCCCTCGATGTTGCCGCAGGGAGTCTACAAAATCACACATGCCATAGGGGACCACGTTTCAGAAAACGGTACTTTGATCGTAGAAATTACCCCTGTATGTTTGGATTGCCCCTGTAAAAAGGACGCGTGTAAAGAGAGGACTCGTTAGGCTTTCTGACAGAAATTCGGTATTTTCGTTTCAATAAGCTGTCGATCATCTTGATGAAACAATTGTGGTGGCGTGCGCCACGTCCATGCCCGGCCGTTGCCCATTGCTAGAAAGTTGGTCCCGAGATTTACATGTAAATAGCGAAGGGATGAAGCGCTATGTATTTAGACGAACAACCAACTGGCGTACCAGATCGTCAGAACAGTCCTGTAACGTTCCGTGCCGTTGAATACGTTCGAATGTCTACCGAGCATCAGCAATATTCGACCCAGAACCAGGCAGACAAGATCCGCGAGTATGCGCAACGTCGTGGCATAGAGATCGTTCGAACCTACGCTGACACAGGGAAGAGTGGGCTGCGGATCGATGGTCGCCAAGCCTTGCAGCAGTTGATTAAAGACGTCGAGACTGGTACTGCAGATTTCCAGATGATCCTAGTCTACGATGTGAGCCGCTGGGGCCGGTTCCAGGATGCGGATGAAAGTGCTTACTATGAATATATCTGTCGTCGCGCTGGAATCCAAGTGGCCTACTGTGCGGAGCAGTTCGAGAACGATGGCTCGCCTGTGTCTACTATCGTCAAGGGCGTCAAACGCGCGATGGCCGGCGAATATAGCCGGGAGCTGTCCGCCAAAGTTTTCGCAGGCCAGTGCCGACTGATTGAACTGGGTTTTCGACAGGGCGGGTCTGCTGGTTTTGGCCTACGGCGCGTGTTGATCGATCAGACGGGGTCTATCAAAAGCGAGTTAATGCGAGGCGAGCAAAAAAGCTTACAAACGGACCGCGTCATCCTACAGCCAGGGCCAGATGTGGAAGTGGCTGTTGTGAACCAGATCTACCGCTGGTTCATCGATGACAATTTGATGGAGTCAGAGATCGCAGAGCGCCTCAATGGCCAAGGTATCAAGACCGATCTCGGACGCAACTGGACGCGGGCCACTGTCCGAGAGGTACTGTCCAACGAGAAGTACATTGGCAACAATGTTTACAACCGCCGATCGTTCAAGCTCAAGAAACAACGTGTGATCAACAGCCCTGATATGTGGATCAAGAAGGACGGGGCATTCGAAGGCATAGTCCCAGCCGAGATTTTCTACACCACGCAAGGTATTTTACGTGCTCGGGCACTTCGATATAGCGAGGAAGAATTTGTCGCGAAGTTGCGTAATCTGTACCAGCGGCATGGATACCTTTCGGGCTTGATCATCAACGAGGCGGAAGGTATGCCGTCAGCAGCAGCTTACGCACACAGGTTCGGCAGCCTGATCCGAGCGTACCAGGTAGTTGGCTTTACACCTAATCGGGATTACCAGTATTTAGAAGCCAATCAGTTCTTACGTAGGCTCTATCCAGAAATCGTCGGTGAGACAGAGCAGATGATCTCCGACGTTGGTGGCGTGGTAGAGCGCGATCCAGCCACTGACCTTCTCACCATCAACCGCGAGTTTACGGTCTCGTTAGTGCTCGCTCGCTGCCAGTCGTTCGAAAATGGCCGACGGCGATGGAAGGTGCGCTTCGACACAACGCTGGCACCGGACATTACGGTGGCTGTGCGCTTGGATAGTGAAAATCAGGCCTCACTGGATTATTATCTTTTGCCTCGCCTTGACTTCGGTCAACCGCGGATTCACTTGGCCGACCACAACGGCATTGAAGTCGAGTGCTACCACTTTGATAGTTTAGATTATCTGTACAGCATGGCTCGACGGAGTCGCTTACGGAGGATCGCATGAACCATTACAAGGATCACCACCACTCAGATTTGCGAATGATCCCACTGGAAAAAATCGAGGTGCTCAATCCTCGCGAACGCAATAACCGAGTATTCGAACAGATCGTTGCCAATATCAGAAGCCTCGGCCTGAAAAAACCAATCGTTGTAACGCCCCGGCCAGCCAATGATGGCGAGAGGTACCTGTTGATTTGTGGTGAAGGACGTTTTAAGGCGTTCAAAAGCCTCGGTCAGTCGGAGATCCCTGCAATTGTCATGAGCGTCGATGATGAGTCAGCTTTTATTATGAGCCTGACGGAGAACATCGCTCGGCGTAAGTTTAGTCCGCTGGAGCTTCTGGCAGGTATCGAGCAACTGCGAGATCAGGGTTACGATAAAAAGGCGATTGTGGAAAAGACTGGCCTGAGCATGGATTATGTACAGGGCATCTTGTACCTGCTCAAAAACGGCGAAGAACGGCTCTTGATGGCAGTCGGCAGTGGACGTATCCCACTTAATGCTGCCATCACTATAGCCGGCGCGGGCAACGATGATAAGGCGATCCAGGCAGCCCTGCAGGATGCTTACGAGTCTGGCAAGCTACGCGGTAACCAGTTGATACAAGCACGTCGGGTAATTGAACGTCGCCGAACGCGGGGCCGAGGCATGGGCGGAAAAATTCCGTCCCGAGAGCAAAACGATGATGTCACCACATCCAGTCTTGTGCGCAACTATAAGCGTGAAGTCGAGCGCCAAAAACAGCTGGTAAGAAAGGCAGAAAACACCCAGCGTAGTTTGCTGTTCATAGTTAGCGCGTTGCGCCAGCTTCTGGTTGATGAGAATTTCGGGAATCTTCTGCGTGCGGAAGGACTGGATACACTGCCACAGCATCTTGCGGACCGAGTATGGGCGAAAGGAATCTGAGCATGGGAAAACCGCCTTTGGGTTTTGTACCGGAACCATTGAGCTTGCCGATCTCGTTGATTCTGCCTTCGCGAAAAACGCCTGATGGGTTGCTGGTTTCTCGAAAATTTAAGCAAATCTTCGCATCCATTGAGGCTGTCGGTTTGATTGAGCCATTATCGGTGACGAAACCTAATAGAGACAAGCAGTACGTCTTACTAGATGGGCATTCGCGACTGACGGCATTAAAACAGCTGGGGTTCGAGACGGTACCTTGTTTGGTAGCCCTTGACGACGAAAGCTATACCTATAACAACCGGGTAAATCGCCTTTCTAGTATTCAAGAACACGTCATGATCCGGCGTACTGTCGAGCGTGGTGTTACTCCTGAGAGACTTGCCAAGGCGCTTGACGTTGATATCAGCTTAATTTTGAAGAAATTGAACCTACTCGATGGGATTTGTCCGGAAGCCGCTGAATTGCTGCGCGATCAGGTTTTCTCCGCAAATCTCGGTGCAGTGCTACGCAAGCTCAAGCCTACGAGGCAAGTGGAGTGCGTTGAATTAATGGTCAGTAGTAATAATCTCACGGTTGCCTACGCGCGAGCATTGGTAGCTGCCACCCTAAGCAACATGATTGTCGGTGAAACCAAGACCAAAAAAATGACGGGCGTGAGCGCTGAGCAGATGGCGAAAATGGAAAGGGAAATGGGAAATCTGCAGGAACAGTTCAAATTGGCCGAGCAGTCCTATGGCCACGACGTCCTCAACTTAGTATTGGCTAGAGGATATTTAGCGAAGCTGTTGGCCAATGATTCCATTCTGCGTCACCTGACAAAGCATCACCCAGATGTGCTGAACGAGTTCGACGCGATCGTTAGTGTGGCGGTGCTGGACAAGTAGCCGTGTACGCAGGTATGTTCGTGAAAATGCTCGCAGATTGAAGCTCTAGTGCTGTATGCGCAGACGAGGCACTATTCTTTAACAATCTAAATGTATTAGGGCCATCGTTCTCAAAGCAGAGGAGTAGTATCCGAGCCCGAGACGATGGCCGACAGGCGTGTCGCCTGCTTGCTCATTCGTGTACGAGTAAGCGAATGAGCAAGCAGCGACACTTCAACCAGATTGGCATTTCTTTGATGGGACTGAATCCTTGCCAATAATTCATCACACTTCCTGTTTTGTTTGAACGGCTACGCGGATTTACGATTCTTGACTACGTCGTTCATTGCATCGAAAAGATCTAAACATCGGGGAAATAGATAGATTTGCCCACCATCGATTTTTGGGCCGCTGGCCGGTCTGACGCCACGTGCCATAAGACGTGGGATAAAGTAAGAAGGAACCAAGTTGAACTGCGCCTGAAGCTCATGACTAAAAACGAATTTGTTTGCAAATTCTTCCAAGTCTTTTTCGTAGATGAGAACGTGATGGCGCTCGTTATGAAGGACGAAGCGCAATTGTGACCTGTGTACGAATTGATAAATAGCCTCTTGGCGTATACCTAGTTTCCGAGCTGCATCTGGAACGGATATGCAGCCATGCATGCCAACTCGACGCTGCTCATTTATCCAGGCAACAAGTGCATTGCGATCGAATAGCCAACTGGGCAGGCCGGAAATGGAATCGGAGACAGCCAATGGCATGATCTCTCTGTGTATGACTCGGATTATTAGGGAAGGAAATAGAAATCTTTCCCGAAGCAGGTAACGAAGCGCATGAGCAAGCGAAACAAGTTCAGGCCTCTCACGTTCCGCGATGACCGGTAGATCAGAACCAAACGATATAAGAGCTTTCACATGCTGGTGAGGTATCCCCCAACGTGATGTTCCTGAACCTTTTGGTTGAAAGATTGATTCAATTATTTTTCCCTGCACGAGCTGCGTTGTTCGTGACTTCGTAAGCCCTAATAAATGGCATGTCTGCTGGAGATCAAGTACGTTGTCTAACTCCATCCGCATCTTTGCAATTTGCTGGCGATTCACGCAAATGAGAGAACGGCCGGTATCGGTCTTACTAACATTGGAGTCGATACGACCGTCGTTGATGAGGAGTTGGAGTTTACGCGGTGACGTCTTAAGCTCTTTCGCCATTGCGCTGATCGGGATCCAGGTATGACGTCGGCGCATATCAACGGAAAGTCTTGAATTTCGTTCAGCAAGTGCTCCCCGCCATGTGCGTGAAATATACCCTTCGAATGCTTGCAGAAGAAACGAATATTCAGGATCCCTCAGGTTTTTATAGACGTATTGATAGAAAAATCCGAAACGCTTTGACAGTCGCTGATCTTGTATGTCGATCTCACCAGCCTTGCGCAACGATGCAAGCAGACTGTGGAACTTCTTAGGCCAGTTCATAAGTATGCTTGCGGCTGAATGCGTGAGCGGGCGCACAACATCTATGTCATGTAAATTTCTAATTTTTTGCGAGAACTTGCGTCCATCATTTTTTGCGTATGCGCCAAGCATAAACGTCACCCTGTTTAATTGTTCAAGTGATAATTCAGACAGGTGTGTGTGCGTCGTCGGGTTCCGGTAAAGCTTCGCATAAAAAATTTCCGCTAACTGGCGCTCCGCCTGTGAGACGGGCATAGGTTCAGCCGAAGTTAAGGAAAAACCGCAATCACAATTGGTCAGGCTTTGACGTCCCCAGCTTAGGTTCTTGCTGCATCCGGGACAGTGCTCTATCAGCTCGACGCCGTGTTGGGGGCAGCTAGTGAAGAGCGTTAATTCCCACTCCCATCTCCATTGCGGCGACTCACTTAGGCAGCAAGGGCAATAGCGGCTATGCCGTTGGTTCCATAGTGACCGTTGTCCTGGGCGGCAAGTTAGCTGCGGACGAATTGCATCGAGCATTGTTCGATTCTGTGGCCAGCGTTGTGTGCCAAGCCGGCGTTCCAGCGCATCAATCGAAGGTTTTCGACCGGGTAAAAGCTGGGCGATGCCAATCAAACCGTTTGCTTCAGCCAAGCGTAATAGGAAACCATACATCCCCTCAGTGGGCGCGCGGGCCGGCCTGCAAAGTAACATACTATCGCCAGGGTGACTTTCCGATAGCAGCTTATTCATCGCCCTTCCTCCAACTCTATGCTTGGTAAGCGTAATGGGTCCCAATGCTCGAATGGTTCGCCAACTTTGTTCAACTGCCGAAGTTCAGCATCAGGATTGAACGGATTGAGCTTTTTGGGGACATTTCTCCAGACAGACTCCTCAAACGCTTGGGCGAGTATGCTCCAATCAATGTAAGGTATTCCACGACGACCAGCTATTTGTACTGCTTCATCAATGATCTTCGCGATGTAGTCGATGAGCCCATTCGTTGCGACGAAGAATCTTAATGCTAGATTGGCTTCGTGGAATTCAACACATTGAACAGGGATATGGGAATGTATGGTTTTCAGTAGCCCTCTGAATTCCAATTGCCCTTCGCCCGTGTGGAAGCTAAAAGGACGAAGTTCAAAGCCTGACGAGAAGCGTCTGGCAAGTTGCTCGTTTAAGTGAATCACGTTCTCAGCCCGCGGTAGTCCCACTACTACGACCGGTATCTGGGCCACATTCAAAACACTTTTCAACCAATCCGCGACCTGATTTGCAACGCTACGACGATGCGTGTCACTAAAGTGCTGAAATTCGTCGATGATGAGTAGTTCAACGCGGCAGGCCCGCAAGAGCTTGAAGATCCGGCGGGTTTTTTCTTCTGTCGATCCTTTGTTCACGTCCGGATCGCACAATGCATGCAGTATGGCTTCTGCCAAGTTTTTCACCGTTGGCATCGCTGGGGTTTGAACTATCAGGACAGGCACAATGGTCTGCTCCGGGCGAAGTTCGTTGGGAAATTTGTCACGGTAGTGTTCGATAAGGGTAGTTTTTCCTGCGCCCGACTGCCCTACCAAAAGCAGCCCACCTGCAATTCTGGCATCACAGCCACGACGATGGATTTGGGCAATTTTTTGCCAGCCTTCACGAAATGCATTGAACTCAATTACTTGATGGCGGATTGAAAAGCCTGTGTAATTCTCGTATTGATCGGGGCCCTTAGAGTGCACCTTGCGCTTCGCCATAGCATCTTTATGCACTGCCTTCTCCTTTCCTTTGCAACGTCCGAGTTGAAACTTTGAATGATGGAAGTTCGTCATCCAATCCAGGATCTACCTGTGCTGGCCGAGTCGCTTTGGTTGATTTTTTTGGCGACATGGCTTTTTCGATAGGAGAGCTATTGCGCTGGAGTATTCCTTCGCTGTTATGCTGCGTCAGCTTGGCACCGCGTTTTCGATCCTTCATTTTCTTGCTCTTCAGGGCGTTAGATACAATCTCTTGTATCTCTGTCTTGACCTCAAGCAAACGCTTGATACCGGGCCGGCTGCCATGTTTCTCTCTTGCCGCAGCCTGAATTAAATTATGGACATGCCTGTTTAGGCCCGTGGCATAGTCCCAATCCACAGCGGGCACGCGTACGTAAGAATCGTTGGATGGGTTGAACGCATGAATGTATGACACGTCGTCTTCGTAGTATTTGAGTTTAATTTTGGTCTTTGCTTCCGCCCCATTTCTGCGAAAAATGGTTTGCAGTTCCTCGCTGTTGTACATGAGATTGTCTATTTCCAAGCCATAGTGAAACAAAGTGCGCTCGGCAGGAATTCCAAGTAACACATCCATCTGTTCGGGGTAAGCCGGGAGCTCTACGGTGCGGTTGGGAATGCTCTCGTACCACTTCTCAAGCGGTGTCATGCGTAACTTTCGATGTTTCGAACAGTGATACACCTCAACTACCCACTTCGTCAGCAAGTGCATCAAGGTTTTAAGATCGATTGCGGCCAGCTCTTCCGATGGATAGTCACCCCGCTGTTTGACATTAGAGAAAACGGTACCAGGCAGCCTATGAACGAGGCCCTGGCTGATCGTTCGAAAGAAGCGCTCGACTGAACCTTTGTATTCTGGTTTTTTCGCCGGACAATAAAGCAACTGGATCCCTAACTCGAGGCAAATATCGCGAAATGCAGCAGAGTGAAGATCCATGCCGTTATCGGTAGCGATTAACTCTGGGATGCCATGGCAGGGCCATTTTCCCTGGATATCCGGGTAGTTGCTCAGCCAATCATCTTTTGGCAGGATCGCTCGTTTCAAGCATTGAAGAATGGAGAACGATGAAGGTTCGTTGAAGGACACATAGAAACCCATGATGACTCGGCTGTATCTGTCGATTGCGACTGAAAGCCATGGTCTGCCAAGTGGCAACGCTGTGTCTTCATCAATGATGATTAGGTCCAGTGGCGTGTGGTCCACTTCAAGGCGTTCTAGCACCTTGCTGACCTTGACCGTGCCTAGCACTGGTCGATACTTTCGTTCAGCGGCATGCTTACCTAGACGAGAACGATCGACAATTTCCTTTTCCAAATCGTCTATGCGACGATAAACTGTTGCCCTGGATGGGCAGCGGATTTGCGAGGCGTGATCGCGCTGCCTGTTGACTTGCTCAACACGAGTACACAAGTCGTCGTACACTGCCGAGGCTGGATGCTGTTGCTGATCTAAAAAGAGCGTGGAGATGGATTCTTCCAAAAGTGCATCTGCGGCATCGCACTTCGGGCGCCCGGAACGATGACGCATATCAACTGTTGATTCCCCTGACTTGGAATAGCGATAGCATTTCCACCACCGATACACGGTGATTGGACTTGGCGGATTAAGGTCACCAATTTGCGCTGCGATGGCACTAATCTGCGGCTGAAGTACCTTCGGCACGTAGGTACCAAGATATCCTTCGAGGGCAACTAGATACTTCAGCCTCCTTAGTGAAGACGAACGAACGTGCTCTGGATAAGTGGATAAGTCACGCGGGGTGGTCAGATAGAAAGCGCTGCTCGACTCAGAAATGCAGCTCTCATCAATAACGAGCTCTCGTCTGAGCCACTTGCAATTCAGTTCCGATTCCGTGTAGGTGACGATCTCGCCAGCCTCATCTTCGAGTTGTAGTTTTTGATTCGCCAGTCGTCGAATCAGCGTCCACGTACGTTGACGTTCAAGAAACCGCAGGCCTTTTCTAAAAGTAAAGCGAATCATTTGGTGCTTCTCCGTGCGTAAAGGATATACGGGTGCAATGCAGTATTGGTTGGCTTAGGTCGCAAAAGGCCAGACCGGAAGCGAGCAAGCGAAACACGGAAGAAATCCCGCCAAGCGTCTTCGCTAATGTCTCAACGGTCCAGTCCTCACGGTTTTTCAGCTCATGCAACTGCCAAACTGGCGGCTGATCGACGCGTGCAGCTTTGATGTGATATGCGCACTGTGTTAGGTTCGATAGTCTGGGTTGCTTGCGGATTTCATCGTCAGTCAAAATCCAAAATTGCCGCGACTGCCGTTGATAGCTGGCTGCAATCAGGTGCAAGCGCTCGTAAACCAGTTTGTTGGAGAGCTTTTTCTTGGGTTTAACTTCTACGTGTGCTACAGATCCGTTTCGCAGCGTCAATGCGAAGTCGGGGTAGTATCTTCGAGGGAGAGAGCCGTCGTAGTACAGCTCAATGGATGGCTGTTCCTCATACGAGACAACGCCAGGTGATAGCTCGAACAGGATGATCGCGTCGCGCTCGAGCAAGGATTCCCACGCGACCATTCGCTGGTTCTTCGTGGATGGGAAAAAGCCGCGGATGCCCCGGCCAGATGGTGTGACAACCTTCCTCATTGCCATAACTGCTACCTCGTCAAATTTGCAGGCGTAACGGCGCCCTCGCGACGTTTTAGTCGACGTCGCGTATATAAAAAACACGAAATTTGGGACGAAAAATTCCCTGCCTTGGGAAATAGACCAAAGCGATCGTGTAACGAATGGAGGGGGGGGCGGCTTGACGCGCGCAGTCGGTAGCGCGATACTGGAGATTCCTAAGGTCCCCGTAGCACGCAGCTATGGCTTACCAAAAACGGGGCAAGCCAATAGGTTTGTCCCGTTTTTACATCTGGGCCTCCGTTTCTTTCGAACCATTCCTCTCAGGCAATTGCAGACCGTTCATGGGCACGTCTAAGTTCAAGACTGCTCGAATTGCCTGAAGTTGAGGGAGTGGAATGCGATCAATTTTGTCCCATAATTCGCTGCAAAAGCGGAACGCTTCGGGATGAGCCTCGCGTGGAAGAACAAACCGTTGTTGTGATTGCTTAACAACTTTGGCGAGTTCTTCCTGCTCTTGAGTTGTCATCTTGAATGCACTGCTTAGACGTGCGATGAATTCCTGGTTTGATGGGTTCTTCGTGCCCAGTTCAAGGCCGGAGATGTAGCTTTGCTCATAGCCCAGCATTTCGGCAAGCTTCGTTTGGCGAAGGCCAAAGCGATTCCTTAGATCCAAAAGATAAACAGAGAAGGGGCTCATTTTATTGCTGTTCTAACGCGAGTAATACCCAAAAGATAGTGTTTAGCGTAAGAAATGTCAATAAGTCTTTGATTTTAAAGGAATTGTTAGATAAAAATAGTAGAATTCTGACGTTGGAAGAACGTCATTGAGTTATCAAGGCTGGACGGTAGAGCGTGAGATGCCAAGATGATCGGTGATTCCATATCGTACCCGCAACTATAAAAAAGTTGTGCTCTGTAAATTTTAACGCTTTGATCATAAAATAGGAATAAAATTACTTTTCCAGCAGGAAAGAGCGGCTGTTGATTCAGATCGTGCTTCCGGCATCCAAGTTGAGTCTTATTACCAACGGAGCAGACGCGCGTATATGCGAGGAAAGGTAAAGAGTGGATCAAGCCACATTGAATGACCTCGGGATTGACCAAGGCATATGGATCGCACTGCGTGAATGCCAGAAGAGCGCAGTCCGTTGCGGTGTGGGTTATCTCAACAAGCCGCTAGATCAACAGGAACACAAAGCTTGCTTGCTCAGTCTCCCCACCGGTGCAGGGAAATCAGGAGTTATAGCGACGCTTGCTCACTACGCGCCACAACACAAGATACTTGTTCTCTGTCATAGGCGTTACGTCTGCAATCAGCTAGCCAAGCAAATCGCAGGCGAGTTCTTTAAGAAGGCGGCGCCAGGTTCGATGACTGCACAGCGAAAAGTTCATCGCTCAATAAAGGACATCGATCAGAATGGCATATATGTGACGACATTCCAGATGCTCTTGCACCAGACGCCGGAGCACCTTACAAAGATTAGGGAGCAATTTGACCTCATCATCATCGATGAAGGTCATTCTGAGCCATCTCCTGTGTGGCGCACACTGGTCCGTGGAACGCACGCCCATCGAATCATAGTCACTGCAACCCCTTACCGTAATGATCTCTTTCAGTTTGACGTTGGTACGAAAGCGAGTTACATCTACACATTCTCGGAGGCTGCGGAGGATGGAGTTTTATGCGCTCCGAGCGTAAACTCAGTGGGTGACTATGAACTTGACTCTGTAATTTCGGCTTTCTTGGCGAAAAATTTGGAGCTGAAGTGCATCGTCAAGTGCAAGAACTTTGAAGAGGTCCAGCGCTATTTCGACCGATTTTCAAAGCTCGCGCCGGCGATTGCAGTGCACGATGCCTATAAGAATGACTCACGTCAAACTGAACGAGTGTCGGTTCCACAAGACATCGCCACAAGTTCGTACCGCATCCTTGTTCATCAGCATAAGCTTGATGAAGGCGTTGATATTCCATGTGCGAAGATGCTTGTCCTAACTTACGTAGTTGGGAGCGGCAGAGAACTCGTTCAAACAATCGGTCGCGTGGTCCGCGCATTCAAAGGTACCGATCCGGTTGTGGTCGAATTGGATGACGGCTCAAACCAGGTCATGTGGGAGAGCTATCGTGATTTCGACGAATCGCTAAGATCATCAACTGGTGTGTCGAAGTTCCTTAGTTCGTTAGACAGCGCGAAGTTGATCGAACTATACTTAGATGCATTCCCGAACTACAGCTATCATCAGAGCCGTTTCGTCGGGAAATTTGACATTAACGATTTCGAACCCGACAAGGCTCTAGTCATTCCGACAGCTTCGATTTGTTTCCTCAATACGCAAAGCAGCTTTGCCATCGATCAGGCGGTAGATACACTATTTTGGCGCTCGACAAATTGTGGAGAATTGTGCAAGACTTTTAAGTCGAATAGTACTTTAATACATGTCGTTTTATCCGTAGCGTTCAATAAATCCAGATTCTTGGCGAATGAACTTTTCTTTGAACCCAGCCTTGAAATTACATTGATTCGTGTTCTGAAGAATGGTGTTGTTGCTGTGTTTGACAGCCGAGGCCGATCATTTTCTGGCGATACTGAGCTTGGATTAACACTTCCACTGTCGCAGGAAAAATTGTTGAAAGTCATGATTCGAGATGGCCAGATGCGCCCAAAGGAGACGAGCACACGTGCTATTGGACGGCCAGCTCGCCGGCCAGAGTCAATGCACCTAAAAAGTCCCAATCTAGACGAGCTCGGAGGACAGCAACAATTTGCTGGCTACCGAATGTCAACGTTGAAGTGTGACACCTTGAACAATCAGGGGAAGAAATCCGGAACTTTCTACGTCGGCGTGGATGCTGGGCGAATCTCAGACCACAAAGATCGTCAATTCAGTTTGTCCGATTTGGAAGAGTGGTTCGAGATGATCGAAGGGTGCCTCGCTTCGAACGAGGTGGCAACAAGTCGCGTACTAAATTCATTCGCGAAGCCAATTGTACCTAGTCGAGCGCTTGAACTCGAAGCGCTGATGTTTGAGTTTGACGGAGGAGAAAATCCAATTAGTGTAGAGGTTGACGGGGTGCGACGCGAAATCGACGATGAGTTCGCTTTCTACCCATGCGTCAATCAGTTCGAACTGATCGAAGGAATTAAGGGAACGCTCATCGATGTCAGCGTGGATCTGGAGGAGCCGTACTTAACATTCTCACCTCGGGAAAATATGGATGTGCATGTCGAAGGAGTGGACAACATCAGCGACCTTCTGACTATGAAGTTAAGCAAAGCTTTATTCAAAGACGGCATCACATATTCTGGAGGTAGATTCTACGAATTGCGCTTGCCAACACAGGGGGGATTTGAAATCGAAAAGTCTGAGCTGGGTAACATTATTGTTGGACTCACAGCCTTGCAGCAGGCAGGCCTGAGTGAGAAGGGCGCAAGTACCGGACCGGTGAACGATGAATTTGATCCGTTGTCTGTGTTTTACCTGATCGATAAGTTGAAAAATTTCTCTTTGGCGAACCCCTCGCTCGCAGACTTGGGACCCTTTTATGATTATGTCGCTCATCCCGACATTCTGTTGTGTTCAGATATGGGAACAGAACCGGCAGACTTTGTCGTCTCTTCACCAGACAAACTTGTTTATATTCATGTGAAATGCGGTTCATCGAGCAAGCGCCCGCAGTCATCTGCTGGTGCAATTGCTGAAGTCGGCTCACAGGCGGTGAAGAACTTGGAGATGCTAATAACAAGTGACCGAAATCTTCTCGCTGCAAACTGGTCCGAGCTGCTCAATGACTGGCCTACAAATGGAGCGGCAAATCGCCTCAAAAGTCGTATTCGCATGTTGGATCGAAATCGTTTCGACGAGTCAACGTCGGATTCGGAATCAGAAATGAAGCGCCTATGGGGCCTCATCGCCGATAGGAGGAGGAATCACGCGGTGAAAAAAGAGGTCTGGGTCGTTGCGGCAAACAGCTTCTCAAGAAATCACTTTGCTAACCAAATGAATCTCGGTGCAGCTGGGAGCAGCGAGTCGCTGCAAGCCTTTCAGCTAATCCAGGGATGGATTAGTGCGTGTTCAAACCTTGATGTTGAACTTCGTATCTTCGGTGCCCCATGATGGTTAAGGTCTAATATGGTGATTTACGCCCAAATGGCACGGGTAAAGCTCAGGTGAATAATATCCCTCCTTTAATAATGAAATCTTGGAGGAGCTTTGCGGTTCTGATGTTGACCCTGAACAAGGCCAGTTCTTTACCTTCCAAACCTTCAAAGTACGTCTTCGCTTTTTGCTGGTCGACGGTCGCTTTCAGATCATCGAAGCGGCCAAATGCATTGAGACTGGCTTCCGTCACATAGGTCTTCATGAAGGCGACGAGTTTTGATTTATCCACACCTAGAACAGCCACGAGCGTGTCGACTTGATCATTATCTGCCTTATCCTGATAGTCGGTGAGGTAATCGAGAAAGGTGCGGTGGACATCGATCTGCACGTCGCCACGTTGAATGTCATGGAGGAAGATCTCGGCTATTTTTTGCTTTTCTTGGGAAAGCGATGAAAAAGATCGGTGCAACTCGGCCAAGGTGGTTTCCTTGGCCTGTTCATTGCCGCTTTGCAGGACTTTGAGATATTTGTCAAAGCGCGAGTTCATGTAGTCGGCATCGATCTTACCGGTGTCAATCTCGGTGATATGGCTATCGATCTCGAAGGGAATGGCCTCGCCACCACCGCTACTGCTGCCTCCAAGCTCCTTATAGCGCTGAAGGAGGGTAAAGTACTGATGCTGAATAATAGCAAGTTCGACCATTCGTTTTGGCTCATCGAATTCATAGATCGCTTGCTCCCAAGTGAAGCCCTGGATCTTCGCTGCTTCGAGGATTTTGTTGAATTCTTGGAAGCTCTTGGCAAAGGCCGCGCGCGTGGTGAGGTCATCTGGGAGCGCCATAAAATCCTGAATTCCTGCTGCGTAGAAGATCGCACTTATCTCAGCAAAGCTGGCATTCATGCGATCCAAATTGTGCGGCAAGCGATCCGCGAACAGGCCGATCGGTTTGTCACCGGAATACAGCTTCACGGCAGCGGCGACGTTTCGCGTCATCGTGTGCGGCTTGCGATAATAGCGGATGGTGCCAAACGGTTTGTCCGGCCCGAAGAGGCGGTTGGTACGGGAGAACGCCTGAATGATGTTCTCATACGCCAACAGCTTGTCGAGATAGAGCGTGTTTACCCACTTCGAATCGAAGCCAGTGAGCATCTGGTTCACGACAATCAGCAGATCGAGCCTCTTGTCTGGTTCGTTCTCAATGCGAATGTAGGGTGCTTTGTGGGCAAGACGCGTGGCGAGGTCTTTTTTAAAATTGCCATGACTGCCAAGGTCGAATTTTTGGCCGTAGGAGACATTGTAGTCCCCCAGAATTTCGACGAGGCCATTGGCTTTGAAAACGGGATCGCCGTTGCCATCTTCATCGCTGATATTCGGATCGAAGAGGGTGGTAATTTTCAACTGCGGACATTGCGCCTTCATCAGACGGTAATAGGTGATGGCTTCTGGGACGCTGCTGGTGGCGAAGATGGCATGGAATTTACCGCCTTGACTCAGGGTGAGCCAGTTGTCTGCGATGTCTTGAACCACAGCATTCTGGTGCTCGCCACGGCTGTATTGAGTGTTGGACAGGTGGTCCTCTATGCCGGTTTGATAAACCCCTGCACTATCTCGCTGTCCCGCCATTGCCACGTCTTTCATGTAGCGGTTGAAAACCTTCTTCTTTTGAGCAGTGGCAAAGGCTTCCTGTGGTGTTGCGGCTTTGGCTTTCTCCAAAGCAACGGCCTGCCGTAAATCGCGGTCGCGATATGTCAGCACTTGGTAGGGATCGAAGCCTAAGACGTTCTTGTCGCGTATACCGTCGGCGATGCTGTAACGGTGGAGCTCATCGCCAAAGACATCGGTGGTCGTGTTGTCGTTTCGAACGTTCTCTTTGTGGATGGGTGTTCCACTGAATCCAAAGAAGACCGCTCCTGGGAAACTCTTTTTGATGTCAATGAGCATGTGACCGAATGTGGAGCGGTGGCATTCATCGATGATGAAGACGATGCGCTTGGCGCGCATGGTTTCCAGATCGTGTGCTTTGAGTCCGCTCTCTTCATCTTTTAGTTTGCTCATCTTCTGGATGGAGCTGACGATGAGGGTATCGGCGGGATCGGCGCTCTTGAGTTTCTTGATGAGCACGCCGCTATATTCCGTGGCTTGCACAGAATTGCCATCACCGGCGAAATTGCGGTAGGCTTGCAGGGTCTGGGTGCCAAGCTCTATGCGGTCGAGTAGGAAAACCACCTTGTCCGCGTCCTTGGAGTTGGCGATAAGCTGGGCGGACTTGAAACTGGTCATGGTTTTGCCCGATCCGGTGGTGTGCCAGATGTAACCGCCAAGGCGGTTTGGGTTTTTCCAATCAGTCTTGGCCACTTTGTCGGAAATGGCGTGGGCGGCGTAGTACTGGTAGCTGCGCATTACTTTCAGCACGCCGTCCGATTCATCCGCCACGGTGTAAAAGCCGATGAGCTGGTGTGCCATTGGCATGGAAAGCAGGCTGGCGGTGAAGTTCTTCCAGCCATTGATCGGCTCGTTATTGAAGTCCGCCCAGTGAAAAGCATAGTCTTTGTTGAATTTTCCATCCGGTCCTGGATTGGCGAAGTAAAGCGCTTCGGTGGGCTCCATCGCCACGAAGATTTGGATGAGCGAAAAAATGCCGGTGAAAATCCCTTCGCGAGAATACTTTTGGATCTGGTTGTAGGCCTGACTCACGGCCACGCCGCTTTTCTTCAGCTCGATATGTATCACCGGCATACCACTGATGAGGAGCAGAAGGTCACCGCGCCGATCATTAAGGAGCGGTGAGCCTCGTGCATAGCGTGGTTGCTGCACGATCTGGTAACGGCTCTGGCCGGCGGCGATCTCGTGGCGGTCGTAGATCTTCAGGCTCACTTCTTTACCAAAGTGCAACGCGTCCGCTGGATTGTCGCGGATGATGGCGACAGTTTTCCCGTTGATGAAGCCATTGAGCTTGAGCGGCGTGCGTAGCGCAGTGATCTGCTCCATGATCTGTTGCATCTCGCCGTCGGTCAGCGGCACTTCATTAAGCCTATCCTTGTCGCGATTGTTTTCAAAAAGAATTCGCATCCAATTCGTCAACAGTTCCGCCTCGGTCGGATTTTTTATAACTTCGGCGTCTCCCCAACCACGCTGGCGCAACTCGTGGATCACGGCGGTCTCAAATTCAGATTCTTTGGGAAAAGTGGTCATAGGTGGTGGATAATAGGATTAGACAAACATCTTCTCCAAGCAGGCAGACTTAATTTGTTTGAGCTTTTTAAGCTGTATGGCATTTTTTGAAATCAGCTCGTCCAACGTGCGGAAATAGCTTCCGATTTTTTTTTGCTCCTTCTCTTTTGGAAGAAGGATTTTCATTTTCCCAAGCTGTTTACTTGATATCTCTAAAAACGTTGAACCGGAAGCGTTTTTCAACGCGTGAATCTTTATTAAATGACCCATCGAAAAGATGAAATAGGGGTCTATATCATCATACAAGACCAAAGACTGGAATCCTTGGTTCGTGCATCCCTCTTTAGTGAGAATGGCCATGTCACCTATGCCCGCACGGCTTGTAAATAAGATGGTTTTGTTTGAGGGTAGCATTCTCGCGGAGCACTTGGTCAGACCAAGTTGCGTTATTTTCTTTGTACTGCCAATAGCGTAAACGTCATCGCCAATTTCCGTTGGGGAATACCAATCAATGTCACCTCCCCAATATTCTCGAATCATTGTGCTTGGTGTACCACCTCCGACAATTTCACAAAGTTCCCTCAAGTCCTTCTCCACCCATTCCCCCGAGAAGCCTTTGAAGCGAATTTCTGGGGTGGTGGCACCAGATTGCGGGAACATTTTTTGCAACATCGCCTTTTTCAGTGTGAGCAGCTTGTCATACTTTCGCTGATTCAGTTCTATCAACCGATCCAGCTCACGGAAATAGGTGCCGATTTGGGTTTGTTCTGCGGTTATCCGAGGAACGGCGAGTGGAGTTAATTTCGCCTGTTCGACTGTATAGTGAGCAATTGTTCCAATGTGGCTAATGCTTTTGACATATCGCTCAAATGGCTGTGATGAAAAAAAAGTAAAGAGGTAATGGCTATCTACGGAATCGCGAATCTTGAACCAGAGAAGATCCGCATCTTTGAAATACAAAGGATCGTCGGTTTTTACTAAGTAGGGTATGCCTATCGAGCCGCCACCAGTGACCAGCATGTCTCCTTTTTTGACACGACCAACTTTCTCTGAAAGATCTAGGTAGAGATCGTGAGAGATGAACGCCTTTGTGTTTTCCTTACTCTTGAAAGCTGAAACGACATCACTCGATCGGAAGAATGGTACACCGGATTTAGTCCATTCATGTTTATGAACGCGAGCAGCAGATGTGATTGGAAATAAATTACCCAGCGACTGATCCTCCCACACCCCCTCAAACCCCTTAAACCGAATCTGCGGAACCTTGCTATTTGCATATTTCACCTTGTTAGTTCTCCCCAAGTAAGGTTTTCAGTTCAGCAAGCCCTTTAAGGTCGAACTCATTTGCGTCCAGGTCCGCGATCATGCTCGCTAACTCGGTTTCAGTTTGCTGGATTTTGCGGGCGTTATCGGCGTAGGTAATGCGATACTTTTCCACAAGGGCTTCCAGTTTCTGGATCAATGCATCAATCTGCTGGTCGGGCAGGCGGTGGAGCTCGCCGATAAGAGGGGTGATCCATTTGCGTTCGAGGAGATCGTGCACCTGTGCGTCGCTTAGGCTTTCGATGGTCGATTTGGTTTTCAGGTGTAGGGCGGCGGCAGCTTGTTTGAGTGCAGCTTTAAGGGTTTTCTCATTGGCGAGCCAGTCGGCCACTTGGATGATTTTAGCCTCGTAAGTTTCGGGATCAAAGTCCCCTGTTTTTTTTGCCTCGGCAAGCAAAAGCTTTGCTTCCTTGGTGACTGCGGCGCTGACGAACTTATCGCCCGCATCGTTGACGGTGTCGGCGGATTTTTCCTCTTCGCTGAGGCTTTCGAGCGTTTCCTCAATGGCGGCGGTGATCTCGCCGACGCGGGTTTCCTTTTCGCGCAGGGCATCCAGTTCCTTCTTGAGGTAAGTCATCTGCACCAGATCGAAAGGCATGATGCGACCTTTCCAGCCATCTTGCACCTCGACGTCTTTGCCATCTTTCTTTCTGGTGACAAGATTCGGCTCGACCACACGGGATACATCAAAGCCTTCGGTCTGGAGGATTTCTAGGTCAATGGCGATGGCCTGCCAGTGATCGTCGAGGATTTGATAAGCGTGGTAGCGGTCAATGAGCGGCAGCGGAACGAGGCAGGCAAAGAGCTCCTCGCTGATGATCGCTTCCTGTCCGTGGACGTTGAGGGTGAGCATCTGAACCAGCAGCGTTTGGCGCAGCCAGGGACTGAAATCGGTAAACGCGGCGGAAAATTTTTCACCGAATTTTATTACTTCGGCATGTTCGCGGGTGGCGTGGGCAAGGTCTTCCACCAGTGGCGCCACGTAGGGCGTGCCGTTTTCCGCAAACAGGGCGGAGCGCAGGCGTGGGAATGCCTGCCAAAAGTCAGCCAAGGCATTTAACTCGCTCTGCGGAATGCCGCCGAACATAGAAGCATAGAGATCCCAACTTTCGGCGGACTCGGAAGAGTCCACATAGCGTGGGATGTTGAGGTTGTAGTCGTTTGCCTGAAGCTCGTTCTTTGGTACGAGGCGGCTGTAGTGCGGCACGCTGACCCTCCCGATCACGGTATCCGTGATTTTCTTGATATCGGAGGCGCGTAGTTTGTTGCTTTTCCCATCCTTGGCAAAGCCCTTGGAGGCATCCACGATGAGGACATCGCTGCTTTGCCGCTTCTGCCGAAGCACGAGGATGATAGTGGGAATACCGGTGCCAAAGAAGATATTGGCCGGCAGGCCGATGATGGTCTCGAGGTGGTTGTTTTCGAGCAGATTCCTACGGATTGCGCCCTCTTCTCCGCCGCGGAAGAGCACGCCGTGGGGCAGGACAATGGCCATGATGCCGTCCGGCTTAAGGTGGTAGAGGTCGTGTAGTAGAAAGGCATAGTCGGCCTTGGACTTGGGCGCGAGTCCGAAGCGGGCGTAGCGGGGATCGCTGTCCTTATGCACAGGGTCCCATTTTTGGGAATAAGGAGGATTCGAGACAACGGCGTCGAGGTAGAGTGGATCGTAAGTATTAACGGGGTCTTGATCGTCAAAGAACGGCCAATCGTCCTCCAGGGTATCAGCATTGCGGGTGACAATATTGGTTGGGAGGATGCCGCGCATGACGAGGTTCATGCGGGTGAGGTTATAGGTGTTTTCTTTCAGCTCCTGCGCGTAGTATCTAATGTTGTCCTTTTCCGCCATGTGCTTGGCGATGGACTGACCGATATTAAGAAGGAGCGAGCCGGAACCGCTGGTCGAGTCATAGATCTGTATGGTTTTTCTGTCCTTCACATGATGTGCGATGACCTCAGATATGAGGACGGAGACTTCGTGTGGGGTGTAGAACTCGCCGGCTTTCTTCCCTGCATTGGCAGCGAACATGCTGATTAGATACTCGTAGATGAAGCCGAGCACATCGTAGCCCTGGCGGCTGTCCATGGGTATGTCCTTAATGAGCTGAATTAGCTCACTGATGGCCTTAGTCTGCTTGGCTGCGGTGTCGCCGAGCTTGCTCAAGCCAGTTTCAAGGGTTTTGAAAATTCCCTCGAAAAGGCGCTTATGGTTCGGGTGAATCAGACGGCTAAAGGCAGAAAGCGCCTCGCGCACATGAGAGACATCGAAGTCACCTTTGTGCTCTACCCAGGTGGAAAACAGGTGCTGATAGGCGATGAAATAGCCGATGTTACTCTTGATGTGGTCAACGGTTTCGGTATCGCTTTCTGACAGGGCGCGCAGCTCTTCGTCGCTGAAGTCCTCACTTTTTGCGAAGCGCACCAGCTTATCAGAGAGGTATTTGTAAAAGATGAAGCCGAGGATGTAGTCCTTGTATTCATTTGCCTCGATTTTCGACCGCATTTGGTTTGCCGATTCCCAGATTTTGGCGGCGAGTTGTTGTTTGTTCATTCAGGAGACGCTTTAAAGTTTGCTACTAGCTTATCGATGAGGTCTTGCCCAGTTTACCTGCCATCCAGAGTGGATTTGAAGTATGCAAAACTGACGCAAAGTGTTGTTTTTGTTGACTATTAAATAGCTAAATTTTTATCGCTAACTATGATTTGTCCGTCGGCATCGGATATGGTGTGTGTTGTTAATAATGCCATTGGTGGTTTGTTTGGATGCAGCTTATCAACCATGCATACAATAGTAAAGTCCAGGGGACGCCATCGATGGACCTATAGACAGAAAGCTTAACAAGGACAATGCCAGATCGTTAATTATGATGGTATGGCATGAAGTCGGCTTAGCATAACCGGCTCGGTTGTATTCGTCGCCCCCACCCCCGCGAAGCTGCTCCGCGCTGACCCGCTTCTGCCAGTGGCACAGTTCGGGAACCACCGAATTATCCATTTACGAAAAGTACCCACATAAACTCGCCAACTTTCGGATTGACAGCTTGGAGAAGATATTTGAGCCGAGTACGTAGACCAAGATGAGATAGTGCAATCCGGGTAATTCTACCGTCGGTCACTAAGGCTTGCGAACTTGTTCAATGGCCGCTGCCGGAACTGTGACTACCGCTTCCTAGATCAGGTGCTCGACGATGATAGACGATGCTTTGTTTCGAGGGGGCTGCAGTTGTGAATGACGAGTGACGGATTAATCTTAACGATGTCCAACGTATATTTGGCCAGCCGTGAAAACTAGTTGAGTTTATTTCGGAATTTTCTAGGCCCGTAGACAAAAACGGCGGCCGTTTTGGGTGGCCGCCGATATTTCAAATTATGAGATTTATTTCATGTATTTTGAGATCCTACAGGGGCGCTGGCTTACACGTCAATATTCCCCGCGCGCAGCGCGTTGTTTTCAATGAAGGCGCGGCGTGGTTCCACGTCGTCGCCCATCAGGGTGGTGAAGATCTGGTCCGCCGCAATGGCGTCTTCGATCTGCACTTTCAGCAAGCGGCGTACGGTCGGGTCCATCGTCGTTTCCCACAGCTGGTCCGGGTTCATTTCGCCCAGACCTTTGTAGCGTTGTTTCGAAACCGTGCGTTCGGCTTCGTCGCGCAGCCATTGCATGGCCTGGTGGAAGTCGACCACGGCGATTTCCTTCATGCGCTCGCCTTCGCCGCGGCGGACAAACGCGCCTTCGCCGATCAGGCCTTCGAAGGTGGCGGCGCCGCTGCTTAGCACGGCGTAGTCCGGGCCTTGCACGAAGTCGGCGTCGATGGCGGTCACTTTGACGTTGCCGTGGTACATGCGCTCGATGTGCAGCTTGTGTTTTTCCGACAAATCGTCGGAACGCACGTGCACGCGCACGGCGCTGTCGTTGATGGCCGTCTGCAGGGCCAGGGCGGAGGTTTCCGCCAGGTCCAGGGTCGACAAGTCCAGCTGCACGCCCGTCATGATGGCCGTCAGGGCGGCGCGGTCGATGACGCGCGTCAGACGGGTCATGATGGTATTCGACAGGTTGAACTTGCGCACCAGTTCCGTCAGCGTGTCGCCGGAAATGCCTTCAGCGCCTTCGCGCGGCACCAGCACGGCCGTGTTCAGCGCCACGGTCATCATGTAGCTCGCTTCCTCGGCGTCATCTTTCAGATAGCGCTCGTCGCGGCCGGCCTTCACTTTGTACAGCGGCGGTTGCGCGATGTAGATGTGGCCGCGCTCGACCAGTTGCGGCATCTGGCGGTAGAACAGGGTCAGCAGCAGGGTACGGATGTGGGCGCCGTCGACGTCCGCATCGGTCATGATGATGATGCGGTGGTAGCGCAGTTTCTCGACGTTGAATTCGTCCGGTCCGATCGAGGTGCCGAGGGTAGCGATCAGTGTGGTGATCTGCTCCGACGACAGCATTTTTTCGAAACGGGCTTTTTCCACGTTCAAGACTTTACCGCGCAGCGGCAGGATCGCCTGGAACTTGCGGTCGCGCCCTTGTTTTGCCGAGCCACCTGCCGAGTCACCCTCGACGATGTACAGTTCGCACAGGGCGGGGTCTTTTTCCTGGCAGTCGGCCAGCTTGGCCGACAGGCCCAGGCCGTCCATGATGCCTTTGCGGCGCGTCAAATCGCGGGCCTTGCGGGCCGCTTCGCGGGCGCGCGCCGCTTCGACGATCTTGCCGCAAATGATCTTGGCGTCGTTCGGTTTTTCTTGCAGGTAGTCGGCTAGGGTCTTGGCGACGATCTCTTCGACCGGGCCGCGCACTTCGCTCGATACCAGCTTGTCTTTCGTCTGCGACGAGAATTTCGGTTCCGGCACTTTCACGGACAAGACGCAGGTCAAGCCTTCGCGCATGTCGTCGCCGTTGATTTCCACTTTCGCCTTTTTGGCGAACTCGTGTTCATCGATGTATTTGTTGATCACGCGTGTCATCGCCGCGCGCAAGCCCGTCAAGTGGGTGCCGCCGTCGCGTTGCGGAATGTTGTTCGTGAAGCACAGCACCTGTTCATTGTAGGCATCGTTCCACTGCATGGACACGTCGACCGAGATGTTCGTGTTCTGGTCCGACATGCGCTCGCCCGTGGCCTGGAAAATGGTCGGGTGCAAGACCGACTTGGCCTTGTTGATGTATTCGACGAAGCCGCGCGTGCCGCCTTCGAAGGCGAACACTTCTTCCTTGCCCGTGCGCTGGTCGGACAACTTGATGTTGACGCCATTGTTCAGGAAGGACAGTTCGCGGATGCGCTTGGCCAGGATTTCGTAGTGGAATTCCACGTGCGTGAAAATCTCTTCGTCGGCCCAGAAATGCACGTCGGTGCCGCGCTTGTCCGTTTCGCCGATGACACGGATCGGCGAGGTGGCGATGTCGCCCACCATGACGATCTGGCGGTCTTGCGGCACGCCGCGCACGAATTCCATGTGATGCACTTTGCCATCGCGGCGGATGGTCAGTTTCAGCAGTTTCGACAGGCCATTCACGCAGGACACGCCCACGCCGTGCAAACCGCCCGATACTTTATAGGAGTTCTGGTCGAACTTGCCGCCGGCGTGCAATTCGGTCATGACGATTTCCGCCGCCGAACGCTTCGGATCGTGCTTGTCGTCCATTTTCAGGCCGGTCGGCACGCCGCGGCCATTGTCGGTGATCGAGATCGAATTGTCGCTGTGGATGGTGACGTGGATTTCGGTGCAGTGGCCGGCCAGCGATTCATCGATGGAGTTGTCCAGCACTTCGAAAACCAGATGGTGCAAGCCGGTGCCGTCCGAGGTGTCGCCAATGTACATGCCCGGGCGTTTGCGTACGGCTTCCAGGCCTTCCAGGATCTGGATGGAGGCGGCGCCGTATTCTTCCGTTTTGGCCTGGATCGGGGTGTCTTGTGGATTCTCGGACATGGACTGCTTTCTCAAATAACGATTGCTGATTGATTCGGGGCTGCTGGCTGATGACCGTCTGTCGGGTTAGCCGGAACGGCGTAACCCGACAGACGGCGATTCAGCATGTCGGATTACGCTGCGCTCATCCGACCTACGTCATTGCTGTGGTCTTTAGATGCGCATCGGCATGACGACATACTTGAAGTCGGCATTGTCGGGGATGGAGATCAGGGCGGACGAGTTCGAATCACCGAGCGCGATGTTGACGTATTCGCATTTCAGGTTGTTCAGCACGTCCAGCAGATACGTCACGTTGAAGCCGATGTCGACGGAGTCGCCGCCGTAGTCGATTTCCAGCTCTTCGACGGCTTCTTCCTGGTCCGCATTGGTCGAGCTGATCTTCATGCTGCCCGGAGTGATGATGCAGCGCACGCCTTTGAACTTGTCGCTGGTCATGATGGCGGCGCGTTGCAGCGAGCGCAGCAGTTCATCGCGGCCGATGGTGAAGTCGTTTTTGTAGCCTTTTGGAATCACGCGCGTGTAGTCGGGGAACTTGCCTTCGACCAGCTTCGAGATCAGTTCGATGTCGGCAAAGGTCAGTTTCACCTGGTTGGCGGCGATGTCCAGCTGCACCGGCTCATCGTTCTCTTCCAGCAGACGCTGCAGTTCGATGATGGTCTTGCGCGGGATAATGACTTCCTGGCGCGCAAACGTCTGCTCGGTGGCGACCTGGCAAAACGCCAGACGGTGGCCGTCGGTGGCCACGGCGATGACATTGTTGCCATCCAAAACCAGCAACAAGCCGTTCAGGTAGTAGCGGATGTCTTGCTGCGCCATCGAGAAATGCACCATGTTGAACAGGTGCTTCAGCGTTTTTTGCGGCAGGGTGACGGACGCGTTGTAGCTTTCCGCCTGTTGCACGGTCGGGAACTCTTCCGCCGCCAAGGTTTGCAGGGCGAAGCGCGACTTGCCCGTTTGCACGGTCAGGCGCTTGTTCAGCAGGGTCATCGTGACGTCGCCCGATTCGGGCAGGGCGCGCAGGATGTCGAGCAGCTTGCGCGCGGCCACGGTGGTGCCGGTGACGTCCGCGCCGGAACCGATTTCCGCGTGCGTGGTGATCTGCACTTCGGTGTCGGTCGACAGGAAGGAGACATTTTCACCGTCTTTGCGGATGAGGATATTGGCCAGAATCGGCATAGTGTGCCGACGCTCGACAATACCGCTCACGATCTGCAGTGGCCGGAGAAGGGTATCTCGGGTGGTTTTGACCAATTGCATATTTATCCTCAATGTATAGGTTGAACAGTACGACGTTTAACGTATTAATTTAACAATTGTTACCATAGGGAGCCCCGACAGACCGGCTGCGGTGCCCTCCCAGATGATAAGGGTAAAGCACGTTTTGAGCCAGTCTTGCTCAAGCGGCGCTTAGCCTTTTAATGTTTGCTCCAGCACATGCAATTCATGGTTGCATTCCGGATTCTTGGTGCGGTCCAACGCGATCTTGCGCACGGCATGCAGCACCGTGGTGTGGTCGCGGCCGCCGAACAGCTCGCCGATCTCCGGCAGGCTCTTCTGTGTCAATTCCTTGGCCAGGTACATGGCGATCTGGCGCGGCCGGGCGATATTCGCGGGGCGGCGCTTCGAATACATGTCGGCAACCTTGATATTGAAGAAGTCAGCCACCGTTTTCTGGATGTTTTCCACGGAAATCTGGCGGTTCTGCACCGACAGCAAGTCCTTCAGGGCTTCCTTGACGATATCGATGGTGATGTCTTTGCCATGGAAGCGCGAGTACGCGAGGATCTTGCGCAGCGCGCCTTCCAGCTCGCGCACGTTCGAGCGCAAGTGCTTGGCGACAAAGAAGGCCACGTCGTCGGAGAAGGTCACGCCTTCCTGCTTGGCTTTTTTCAACAGAATCGCCACGCGCATTTCCAGCTCCGGCGGTTCGATGGCCACTGTCAGGCCCGAATCGAAGCGCGAGATCAGGCGGTCGTCCATGCCCGTGATTTCCTTCGGGTACGTATCCGAGGTGATGATGATCTGTTTCTTTGCTGCAATTAACGCCTCGAACGCATAGAAGAACTCTTCCTGCGTGCGGCTTTTGCCGCCAAAGAACTGGATATCATCGATCAGCAGCATGTCGAGCGAGTGATAGTAGTGCTTGAAATCGTCGAAACCCTTGCGCTGGTAAGCGGTCACTACGTCGCGAACGTACTGTTCCGCGTGGATGTAGCGAATTTTTGCGCCCGGATTGTCGGCCATCACCTGGTTGCCGATGGCGTGGATCAAGTGGGTTTTACCCAGGCCGACGCCGCCGTAGAAGAACAGCGGGTTATAGGACACGCCCGGATTGTTCGCCACCTGGATGGCGGCGGCGCGCGCCAACTGGTTGGCCTTACCGGTCACAAAACTGTCGAAGGTCAGGTCGGTGTTGATGCGGCTCTGCTCGCGGCGCGGCGCGGCGCCGATGCTCAGTTCCGGCACGCTGGGCTGCGGCTCCGCGGCGCGCGCGCTGGGCGCGCCGCCATTCGGATCGCTGGCCGGGGTGCTGGCGGCAACGGGCTTCTTCGGCAAGGCCAGGCGCGGGTCGAGCACGAACTGCACTTCCGTCGGCGCTTCGAAGTACTGAATGGCCAGGGCAGTGATGCGGCTGGCGAACTGGGTCTTGACCCAATCGAGCTTGAAGCGATTGGGCGCAGCAATGCGTAGCTTGCCCTCTTCGTAATCGAGAGGGATAAGCGGTTTGATCCACGCACTGAATTGTTGCGGTGTCAGCTCCAGTTCCAACTGCGCGGAACAGGCCTGCCAGAAATTATCCATGTATGTCTATGTGAAAAGGTGTGGGAGGGCGTATCGATTCTGCCCTGCGTTCACCGTGTTGCAAGGCCGGCGTCGCGCGAGGGCTCGCCACACGTAACGCGCTATTCTACTCCCGACTGACAAAGTTATCCACAGGCACGACGCTTATTTTTCTATGGCGGGGTGGGGCGCCGTGTGCATAAGAGGCGACTTATCCCCCGGTTATCCCGTCACAAGCAGTGCTGGCGCGGCCTGTGGCGGGGCCTTGCAAGCAGATGGGGGCCGGCGCGCAAATTTCCAGGCGATCACGGCAATCCTTGACAAGAGGGGGGCATATGCTGAATAATTCAGGGTTCCCCGCCCGTATTCCGTGTTTATTCATTTGGAACGACAATATGGACTAAGCGTGGATTAAGCGGGCGATGAGATTGGCCAGCTTGTGCCTTGGCATAAGTGCGCGATTGTCATTGGCACCAAAAACTGACGGGACGTCAGACCCGATTTTGCATTTTTTTTGTTTTTAGCGAGACCAACATGAAACGTACTTACCAACCTTCCGTCGTTCGCCGCAAGCGTACGCACGGCTTCCGCGCTCGTATGGCTACCCGTGGTGGCCGTGATGTGCTCAACGCACGTCGCGCAAAGGGCCGCAAACGTCTGGCCGTCTAGGCTTGTCGTTGACAGCTGATCGCGTGGCTAGCTGTACTCCAGTCGGCAATCAACGCGAAGGTTCACACGACTTCGCGCGCGTTCGGCGTATCGTTAAAACGGATGAATTTTCATCCGTTTTTCGTTTGCGCCCTTCGCAAAAAACAGCGCATTTTGTGCTGTACACCCGACACAATCAATTGCCGCATGCGCGGCTGGGCGTCGTTGTGGCGAAGCGTTTCGCGCCGCGCGCGGCGACCCGCAACACGATCAAGCGCGTCACGCGCGAGCTGTTTCGCAACAGCGCGATGCCGCCGGTCGACTGCGTGGTGCGTTTGTCGCGCGCCGTCAACAGCAAGGATGGCCCGGCCACCACGACCAAGCTCAAAGCCGAGCTGCGTGAAGAGTTGAGCCGCCTGTTCGCGGCGCAAATCGCCGCCCAGGCCCGTTCTGTTGCTGCGCCACCACCATCCGCGCCATGAAAACCCTGCTGCTGTTCCTGCTGCGCGCTTATCAGTTGCTGATCAGCCCCATGCTGGGACAGAATTGCCGTTTCTATCCGAGCTGTTCGCATTACGCGATGGAAGCGCTGCGCGTGCACGGTACGGCCAAGGGCAGCCTGCTGGCTGCCAAGCGCCTGTGCCGTTGCCACCCCTGGAATGAAGGGGGCGTCGACCCGGTGCCGCCGGCCGATGGCAAACAATCTTCAACGACCGCTTGCGGTTGCAACCACTCCTGACAAATACCCTAATGGATATCAATAAACGTACCATCCTGTGGATCGTGTTTTCCGTCTCGCTGGTAATTCTCTGGAACGAATGGATGATCTCGAACGGCAAGCCGTCGATGTTCTCCGCGAACACGGAACAAACCGCCAAGGCGCCTGTCACCCCGGCCAAGACGGACGCCCTGGCTGCCGCGGCTGCCGGCGCGACCGCCGTGCCTGGCGAAGCGACCGATCCCGCCGCGTTCAAGCGCGAAGTGATTACCATCACCACCGACGTCATCAAGGTCGACATCGACACCCTGGGCGGCCAGGTCAAGCGTCTGGAATTGCTGAAGTTCAAGGGCGCGGGCAATCCGGGCTGGTTCGGCGGCTGCTTCGGCCTGTTCAAATGGTGCCAGCCTGACGAAGGCAAGCAAAACGAAGTGCTGTTCGACGAAGGCGCGAACCACACCTACCTGGCGCAGTCGGGCCTGGTCGGCGGTCCTTTCCCTACCCACGCGAGCGGTTTTACCGTGCAGCCTGGCGTGCGCACTATCGGTGACGGCAAGCAAGTGCAACTGGTGATGGAAGCGGTCGAAGGCGGCGTCAAGCTGACCAAGACGTTTACGTTCAAACGCGGCGACTACGTCATCGACGTGCGCCACGACGTGGCCAACATGGGCGCGGCCCCTGTCACGCCACAGTTGTATCTGCAACTGACGCATGACGGCAACAAGCCGGTCGGCGATTCGTTCTTCAACAGCAGCTTCACGGGCCCGACCCTGTACACGCCGCAAGACAAGTACCAGAAGCTGACGTTCGAGAAAATCGAAAAAGCGGCCGTGGAAGACGAGAAGAAGGGCAACGACAACGCCATGAAGGGCCTGCATCCGGCCACGGCGAATGGCGGCTGGTTTGCGATTTCGCAGCACTTCTTCGTGTCGGCCTTCGTTCCGCCTGAGAACGCCAAGCGCGACATCTTCACGAAAAAGCTCGGCACCAACTTGTACGCGATCGGCAACGTGCTGCCGTTGCCGACCCTGGCGCCAGGCGCCTCGGCCAGCATGGACAGCAAGCTGTATTCGGGTCCGCAAATCGCGCACTTGCTGGAATCGGTATCGCCTGGCCTGGAACTGGTCAAGGATTACGGCTGGCTGACCATCATCGCCAAGCCGATCTTCTGGGTCATGGAACACATCCACAGCGTGCTGGGCAACTGGGGCTGGACCATCATCGCCTTCACGATCCTGATCAAGCTGGCCTTCTTCCCGCTGTCGGCCGCCGGCTACCGCAGCATGGCCAAGATGAAACTGGTCACGCCGAAGATGCAAGCGATTCGCGAGCGCTACAAAGGCGATCCGCAAAAGATGAACCAGGCCACGATGGAGCTGTACAAGACGGAAAAGATCAATCCGCTGGGCGGCTGCCTGCCGATCCTGATCCAGATGCCCGTCTTTATCGCCCTGTACTGGGTGCTGAACGCATCCGTGGAAATCCGCGGCGCGCCATGGATCGGCTGGATCACCGACCTGGCCCAGCATGACCCATGGTGCATCCTGCCAGTGCTGTACGCGATCTCGATGTACATCACGACCAAGCTGAACCCGGCTCCGGCCGATCCGATGCAAGCGAAGATGATGCTGTTCATGCCACTGGCATTCTCGGTGATGTTCTTCTTCTTCCCGTCGGGCTTGGTACTCTACTGGGTCGTCAACAACGTCCTGTCGATCGGCCAGCAATGGGTGATCACCAAAAAATACGCGCCTGCCGCCAAGTAATTCCGGCCAGCGAACAGAAAGCCCGCCTCGCGCGGGCTTTTTTTTCATCTACAATATCCCCCATGAAACTCGACTCTTCCCCTATCGCCGCCATCGCCACCGCTCCCGGTCGCGGCGGCATCGGCGTGGTACGCGCCTCCGGCAAAAACCTCGCTCCTTTAATGACGACCCTGTTCGGCGCGCAGCAACTCAAACCGCGTCACGCCACCTATCTGCCATTCACGGAAAGCGATGGCAGCATCATCGACCAGGGCATCGCCATCCACTTCAAGGGTCCGCATTCGTACACGGGCGAAGATGTGCTGGAATTGCAGGGCCACGGCGGCCCCATCGTGCTGCAGCTGCTGCTGGCGCGCGTGCTGGAAGCGGGCAAGGACAGCGGCTTGCGCCTGGCCGAACCGGGCGAATTCACGCGCCGCGCTTTTCTCAATGACAAGCTGGACCTGGCGCAAGCGGAAGCCGTGGCCGACCTGATCGACGCGTCCACGGAAGCGGCGGCCAAGTCCGCCTCGCAATCGCTGTCGGGCGCGTTCTCGAACACCATCCACGCGCTGGTGGAACAGGTGACGGGGCTGCGCATGCTGGTCGAAGCGACCCTGGATTTCCCGGAAGAGGAAATCGACTTCCTGGAAAAATCGAATGCGCGCGGCCAATTGAAAGCCGTGATCGAAGCGTTGAATAAAGTGTTTGCGCAGGCGGCGCAGGGCGCGCTGCTGCGCGAAGGCTTGAACGTGGTGCTGGCCGGCCAGCCGAACGTCGGTAAATCGTCGCTGCTGAATGCGCTGGCGGGCGCCGACGTGGCCATCGTCACGCCGATCGCCGGTACCACGCGCGACAAGGTCAGCGAAACCATCCAGATCGAAGGCATTCCGCTCAACATCATCGACACGGCCGGTATCCGCAGCGCGGGCGACACCGTCGACGCCGTCGAGCGCATCGGCATCGAACGCACCTGGGGAGAAATTGGCAAGGCGGACGTGATTCTGCACTTGCTGGACGCCGACCACGGCCCGACCCTGGCCGATGAAACCATCGTCGCCGCCTTCCCCGAAGGCGTGCCCGTGGTGCGCGTGTGGAACAAGATTGATCTCTCTGGCCACAAGCCCGGCGTCGACAGCATGCCGGACGCCACCCACGTGTATCTGTCGGCGCACGAGCACATCGGCATCGACCTTTTGCGCGCCGAGCTGCTGCGCATCGCCGGCTGGCAGCAGACGGGTGAATCGCTGTACCTGGCGCGCGAACGCCATTTGATCGCCTTGAAATCGGCCGGCAAGCATCTGGATATCGCCGCCGCGCACGCGGCGCAGGACGACCAGTCGCTCGACCTGTTCGCCGAAGAACTGCGCTTGGCGCAGGTGCAACTGTCGAGCATCACGGGCGAGTTTTCGCCTGACGATCTGCTGGGCGTGATCTTCAGCCGTTTCTGCATCGGCAAATAAGGAGGTTCGATGAAGCTTGTGCTCGCTTTTGTGTTCGCCTGCCTGCCCCTGCTGGCTGGCGCGCAGGAAAAACTGCCGAAGGATGTGGCGAAGTTCGTTGAGCATGCGCAAACGTGCGAGCATTTTGCCGGCGAATGGGATGATAACGACAAGGCGCGCCAGCGCGAGATCATCGCAGCCGTGGACGATGCCTGCGGCCAGGCGCAGCGGCAATGGAAGCGGCTGTCCGCCAAGTACGCGGGACAGCCGAAGCTGCAGAAACTCATCGACGAACAGGCCAATGACGCCGTGCGCAGCTACCGGAAGCCAGGCTAGCATCTGCCCCGTTGAGAATTATCATGAAGTCCAAACTGCGCTGACGTAATCTTGCTGAGCGGCCTTGAAGTGCCGCTAGGAAAGGAAGCGCCATGGACAGCGAACAGCCGGAAGTCGTGGAAAGCGGGGGAGTGGTGGCGCCGCCATTGCCTTCCCTGCCGCAATTGATCGCAGCGCTGCCGCCGAAAGGCGCATGTTGGTACTGCGACAAGCCGCTCGATGCCGTGCGTCGTTTCTGTTGCAAAAGTTGTTGCGTGGCGTATGCGGAAGAGGCGCAATACAACAACTGAGCGGCAGCGGGCTGAGCGCTAGCGGCGCCGCAGCAGGGCCGCCAGGGCGCCGTCGAAATCGAACTCGTGCGCGGCGGCCGCCACTTCCTGGTAGACGTTCACGCCCAGGCTGGCCGCGAGCAGGCTGGCCGAGTTTTCCAGGATGTCGATGGCCGCGCCGTCGCCTTCGCGCAGATGGCTGGCCAAGCGCGCCAGCAGCAGCTGGATGGCGGGCGCGGCCGGGTCGGGCGCCACGTCCTGCGCCGCCGTGTGGTTTGCTTCCGGCGTGCCCAGCATGCTGCTGACCGCGCCGAGCAATTGATCTTGCGCCAGTTCCAGTTGCAGCATCTGCTGGGCCAGGTCGGGCGCCTGTGCGCGTAGTGCCGATTCGAGGGTAGCCGACAGGCCATGCACGTGGCGCGCACCGATCATGCCGGCGGCGCCTTTCAGGGTATGCGCCTTCAGGCGCGCGGAAGCGTAGTTGCCCGCGTCGAATTCGGCGCGGATCTGGCATGGCGTGGTGCCGTGGTCGTGCAGGAAGCGGCGCAGGATTTTCAGGTACAGGATGCGGTCGCCCATGATGCGGCCCAGTCCGTTCTCGACATCGAGAATACGGACCATGTCGGATGCCGCAACGGCGGCATCATCATCGCAAGTGGCGTGTGGTTTCAGCATGCTGTGCAGAGCGCCCCAAAACTTGTCAATGTCAGTAAAGCTGGAACCGCTATTTTACATCCAGTCATCCTCGACGCTGCGCCCGCTTGGCATGCTTAGCGCGTCGTGAATGACCAGCTGTGCGTGACGTCCGCGCCATTGACTTTGCCGATGAAACTCACGTCATAGCTGGCGTTCGCATTCAAGGGCGCCAGCGGGATGATGGACGCGGCCGAGACCGGCGTATGCACATCGTTGCTGCTGGTGAGCAGGCGCGCCGCCAGGTCCGTGGCGGTGCCGCGCTGGCGCACACTGAATGCCGTCACGCTGACGGGCGTGCCGTAGTTGGCATGCACGCTGATCGGGTAGCCGACCACATCCTGATTCGGCACGGGATCGGGCGATTCGTTATCGCTGGAAAAACTGACGGCCACTTTCTGTTGTCCGCTGAACGGATAGGTAACGATCTGTCCCGCCGCCAGCCCGGGGCCATAGCTGCGGTTGCCGGCCAGGTCGGTGGTGAAATAGGCATAGCCGGCGCCGCTGACGGCCGCACCCGCGCCACCTTCCTTGAACAGCGGTTCGAAAATGACGAAGCGGTGATAGATGGCCGTGACCAGTTCTTCGGCCAGGTAAAAGCCGGACGTGTTGCTCGCGCCGGCGATGACTTCGCCCTGCAGCGACGTGACGACGTAGCCGGCCTTGGCCAGTCGGTCGCCCAGTTTGACGCCCGTAAAGCCGGGCTTGCCCTGCACCTGTTCGTGCGCCACCGTATTGTTGAGATTGAGATAGCTGGAATGGCCCAGGGCCGCGCTGTCGATCTGGCTGTTGCGCGCCAGTGGCGACAGGCCGATCTGGCTGCGCCGGTAGTTGAACCAGTTAAAGCCATCGGTGGCAATATTGTTGCTGAGGACGGGAGCGCCCGGCTCCTGTGTCAGCTGCCCGGCCGGGGTCGAGGTGCTCAGCGACGTATTGCCGCCGCTGTCGCCGCCGCCGCAGGCGCTCAGCAGTGCTGCACTCAGCAGGGTAGGTATCCAGTATTTCCAACGCAGTGACGAGGCAATCAAGTTGGCTCCTGTAGAGGTAGACGGACGGCGGTGGGGCCAGCGTGCTGTCCTGTAAAACGATTCTAAGGTATTTTGATACCTTGTAGCGCATTCATGAAAAGATATGTGGCGCGCTCGTGCGCGGACGGTGCCGCAGCTGCGCAGGGTAGAATGAGCGTAGCGCAGCGTTTGCCGCTGCATTGCCTTACTTCCGATTTTTTTTGATTGCCCATACATTTGAACACCTTGCCCAAGTCGCGCCTGCAGCGCGCCAAATACGCCTTGCCCAGCATGGTGACTTTGCTTTCGATAGCCTGCGGTTTTGCCAGCATCGTCATTTCCGTCGACAATGCCGCCGTGGGCGACGCGGATGCCTACCGCCTGGCGGCGGCGCTGCTGGTGCTGGCCGGCGTGTTCGATGCGCTCGACGGCTATGTCGCGCGCCTGACGAACACCAGTTCGCAGTTCGGCATGCAGCTTGACTCCATCGCCGACGTGATGAATTTCGGCTGCGCCCCGGCCGTCCTGTTGTATTGCTACGGCTTCGTGCAGATGGGCGTGCACGATCCGCTGCTGCTGCGCTTTGGCGGCATGGCCAGCTTCTTTTTTGTTGCCTGCGGCGCGATGCGCCTGGCGCGCTTCAATGTGAACGTGGGGCGCACGGATCCCCTGTATTTCGTCGGTATGCCGATCACTGCCGGGGCCGCTTGCGTGGCGGCCGTGGTGGTGGCCTGGCCGGCGCCCATCGATTCCATGCTGCACAGCTACCTGCTGATGCTGCTGCTCGTGGGCGTGGGCAGCCTGATGGTGTCGACCTTGCGCTTCCCCAGCTCCAAGCAAAAGAAAAGCCTGGCCGCGCTGCTGGTGCTGATCGTCGCCATCGCCCTGCTCGTGTGGTTGAAAACGAGTTTCTTTGCACTGTTCTTCGCCGTCTACATCGCCGCCACCCTGGCGTTGAATCTGGCGTGGTACCTGGGCTGGCGCGGTATTGCGCTGCCGCAGGTATTCAATGACCCCGACGAGATCGATTAATCTCAGGCCACCTCGTGCCCGCGCGCGGCGCGCAGGATGGCGAACCAGTCGCTGCGGCTGAGCGTAAATTGCGTGCCTTCCACGGCCACGCCCACTGCTTCGATGCGGCCCGTGCCCGTCAGCGGCAGGGGGCGGCATGGCAGTTGCATGATCCAGGCAAACACGACGCTGGCAAACGGACGCTGCAGCTGGTCCGCGATCTGCTTGATGACATTGCGCAAGTTCTCCACATTCGCATCGCCACCCTGGAACAGCCTGCCGCCCGCCAGCGGCGACCAGATCATCGGCGCCACTTTCAGATCCTGCAAGCCGTCGAAGGTTTCGTCGAACAGGGGCGCCACGTGCAGCGGCGAAAATTCCACCTGGTTCGTCACCAATGGAAAACGCCGGTGCAGGCATTCGAACTGGTGGCGGCTGAAGTTGGACACGCCAAAGTGCAGGACCTTGCCCGCTTGCTTGAGCTGGGTAAACGCTCCGGCGATCTCGTCGAAATCCATCAGCGGGTCGGGACGGTGGATCAGCAGCAAGTCCAGGCGGTCCGTCTGCAACTGGTGCAAGGTGTGTTCCACGGAACTGGTGATGTGCGCCGCGCTCGTGTCGTAATGCTGGATGGCATGGCCAGGACGGTGCGGCGACAGCAGCTTGATGCCGCATTTGCTGACCAGCTCCATCTTGTCGCGCAAGCCCGGCTGCAGGGCCAGCGCTTCGCCAAATAAACCTTCGGCACTGTAATCGCCATAGATATCGGCATGGTCGAAGCTCGATACGCCCAGCGCCAGGCATTGCTCGATGAAGGCCAGGCGCTGCTGCGCCGACATATTCCACTCGCCGATGCGCCACATGCCGGCGACGATGCGCGACAGTTCGGGACCGTTGCTGCTCAAACGGCTGCGCGGCGCTTGCAGGCTGGCGGGAAATACATGGCTCATGGGCTGGCTTTCTGGTGGTGGCGAAGAAGGTGACGCCACGATTATATCCAGTGCTACAGCATGCTGCGAATAAAGCGGCAGCAACGCTCCTGCAGGGCATCGTCGAGCTGGCCGCCCAGTTGCATCTGATACACGAGCGCCGACTGCAGCATGAAGGCAAACAGGCGCAGGTCGAGGTCGGCGCGCACGCCGATGTCGACCAGGCGCTGCACCACCAGGGTGATCCACGGCGCGACGATCTGCTCGCGAAAACGCAGCTGCGCCGCCGCATCATTGTGGATCAGCACCAGTAAGTCGCACGTGAAGCGGCCATCGGCGTTCAGGTTGTCGAAGATGCGCGCGCAGATCGCCTCGATTTCCTGACCGTCCGGCATGTCGAGCGCGCGCTGCAGCTTTTCCGCCGTGCGCTTGACGAGCGCGTCGAGCAGCATGTCCTCGCGGCGCGGCCAGCGCCGGTAGATCGTCTGGCGCCCCACGCTGGCAGCGTCGGCCACCATCTGTATCGTCACGGCGTCGAGCCCATGCTGGCGCACCAGCATGACGATGGCTTCCAATACCGCATCTTCCACGCCCGCCTTGCGCGGGCGGCCACGCATTGCTGCCTCTTTTTTAATCACGTCTGCCCTGTCTCTGAATGTTTCTTTTAATTATGGTACGATGCGCACCGTAAATGCAAAGCAACTGCTTGTCAATCATGTTGGTCAATTAACCGGCAGGTTGATGCACCGCGCCGCGATACTCAAGTCATCTCTACGTGAAATCTGCAATCTCAGCGGCGCGTGCCCGTATTTTCTTTCTGACTTCCACATCCATCACTGTGGCGGCTCGTGCCGCCTGAGGAAAACCTATGAAAATCATCGGGATTTCGCCCCATCGGCGCAACTTCCTGCGCAAGGCCGTTGGCGCCGCGCCTGCCGTGGCCTTGCTGGCCGGCGCCGGCGGCGGCCTGGCCATGGCCGTCTCCAAGGACCAGCCTGCTTACAAACCGCGCTTTTTCAACGCCACCGAATGGGCCACCTTGAGTGCGCTGGTCGACCGCCTGATCCCTGCCGACGCCGAAGGTCCGGGCGCGCTGGAATCGGGCGCGCATGAATTCATCGACGCGCAGATGAACACGCCTTACGCGTATGGCGCGTTGTGGTACATGCAGGGACCGTTCGTGCCATCGATCGAACAGTTCGGCTACCAGTTCCACATGGCGCCGCGCGAGCTGTACCAGAGCGCCTTGGCCGGCGTCAACGCGGCCGTGCAGAAACAGTCCGGCAAGCCTTTCGTGCAGTTGAACGCGGCCGAGCGCGATGCCGTCATCACGCAATTGCAAAAAGGGACCTTGGACATTGGCGCAGTGCCGTCGAAAGTCTTCTTCAACCAGCTGCTGCAAAATACGCGCGAAGGCTATTTTTGCGATCCCGTGCACGGCGGCAACAAGGACATGCTGGCCTGGAAGATGGTGGGATTCCCCGGCGCGCGCGCCGACTACATGGATTGGGTGGAACAGTATGGCAAGAAGTACCCGCTGCCTCCCGTATCCATCGCGTAAAACTTTTTGTACCCGATCAAAGAAAAAGAAAAACCATCATGAGTGATATCAAACCAGATGTAAAAATGAAACCTGTCGATGCCGTGATTGTCGGCTTCGGCTGGACCGGCGCCATCATGGCCAAGGAATTGACGGAGGCGGGGCTGAACGTGGTCGCGCTGGAACGCGGCGAGTACCGCGACACCTATCCGGACGGCGCCTATCCGAAGACCCTCGACGAGCTGACCTATATCCAGCGCAGCAAGCTGTTCCAGGATATGTCGAAGAGCACGTTCACCTTCCGCCACAGCATCACGGGCGTGGCCGTGCCGTACCGCCAGATCGGCGCCTTCAAGCCCGGCACGGGCGTGGGCGGCGCGGGCTTGCACTGGTCGGGCATGCACTGGCGCGTCTTGCCGGAAGAGCTGCAAATCCGCAGCCACTACGAGCGCCGCTACGGCAAGAAATTCATCCCCGAAGGCATGACGATCCAGGACTTTGGCGTGACGTACGCCGAGCTGGAGCCGCACTTCGATTTCGTCGAGAAAGTCTTCGGCACCTCGGGCCAGGCGTATAAAGTCAACGGCATCGTCGTCGGCGACGGCAATGTGTTCGAGGGCGACCGCTCCGACAATTACGCGCTGGCGCCGCAAAAAGTGCCGTACACGGCCGAACTGTTCCGCCGCGCCGCCAAGGCCGTTGGCTACCACCCGTTCGTCAACGCCTCGTCGAACGCGTCCGGTCCGTACACGAATCCGTACGGCTGCCAGATGGGCCCATGTAACTTCTGCGGTTTCTGCTCCGGCTATGCCTGCTACAACTATTCCAAGGCCTCGCCCAACGTCAACATCATGCCGGCTCTGCGCATGGTGGCGAACTTTGAATTGCGCGCCAATTGCAACGTCGTGCGCATTAATCTCGACGGCAGCAAGGGTGGCAAAGCGCGTGCTACCGGCGTGACCTACATCAATGCGGACGGCAAGGCCGTCGAGCAACCGGCCGATCTGGTCATCGCGAGCGCGTTTGCCTACAACAATGCGCATTTGTTCCTGCTGTCCGGCATCGGCAAGCCGTATGACCCCGTCAGCAATGAAGGCGTGGTGGGACGCAATATCGCCTACCAGATGATGTCGACCATCCAGACCTTCTTCAAGGAAGACACGAATACGAACCCGTTCATCGGCGCTGGCGGCACCGGCGTCGCGCTCGATGACTGGAATGGCGACAATTTCGACCATGGCCCGCTGGGCTTTGTCGGCGGCTCGCCCGCCTGGTGCAACCCGGCCGGCTCCAAGCCCATCTCGGGCATTGCCACACCGGACGGCACGCCCGCCTGGGGTTCGGCCTGGAAAAAGGCCGTCAAGAAGAGCTATCTGAACACGGTTTCGTTCGATTGCCACGGCGCCAACATGACTTATCGCGACTGCTATGTCGACCTCGACCCCACCTACACGGACAAGTACGGCCAGCAATTGCTGCGCTTTACCTTCGACTGGAAGGAAAACGACATCAAGATGAGCCGTTTCGTCACGGACAAGATGATGAAGGTGGCCGAAGCCATGAATCCGGAATCGATCAAGGTGTCCGTCAAGAGCGTGGGTGACCACCTCGACTTGCGCAACTACCAGACCACGCACTGGGCGGGCGGCACGGCCATGGGCGCGGACCGCAAGACCAGCGTCGTCAACCGCTACCTGCAGAGCTGGGACGTGCACAACGTGTTTGCCGTCGGTTCCAGCGTGTTCCCGGTCGGCATTGGCTATAACCCGACGGGTCTCGCCTGCGCGCTGACCTACTGGTCGGCCAAGGCCATCCGCGAGCAATACCTGAAAGATCCCCGTCCCCTGATCGCCTGATGAAGAACAAGAAGATGAACAACACATTCACCCAAACAGTGGGCGCGCTGCTGCTGGCGCTCGCTTCCGGCGCCGCTTGGTCGGCCACCGCCACCGTCCCGAACGCCCAGCTGATACGCCAGGGCGAATACCTGGCCCGCGCCGGCGACTGCATCGCCTGCCATACGGCCGGCACGAAAGGCCAGCCGTTTGCCGGCGGCCTGGGCATGGAAACGCCGATCGGCAAGGTATATTCCACCAACATCACGCCCGATAAAAAGGCCGGCATCGGCGACTGGAGCTTTGCCGATTTCGACAAGCTGATGCGCACCGGCGTGACCAAGCACGGCTACACCGTGTATCCGGCCATGCCGTACCCGTCGTACTCGCGCCTGAGCGAGGCGGACATGCAAGCGCTGTACGCCTATTTCATGCATGGCGTGAAGGCGGATCCGACGCCGAACAAGGCTGCCGACATTCCGTGGCCGTTGTCGATGCGTTTCCCCTTGACCATCTGGCGCTGGGCCTTTGCCCCCACGCCGCAGCCGTATAAAACGCCGGTCACGGGCGATGCGCAATTGCTGCGCGGCGCCTACCTGGTGCAGGGCCTGGGCCACTGCGGCGCCTGCCACACGGCGCGCGGCGTGGGCATGCAGGAAAAATCGCTGACGGACGAGGGCAACACGACCTTCCTGGCCGGCGGCGGCGTGATCGACGGCTGGTCCGTGCCATCGTTGCGCAATGAACATGGCGGCGGACTGGCGCGCTGGAGCGCGGCGGAGATCGCCGAATTCCTCAAAACGGGCCGCAACAGCCATACGGCGTCGTTCGGCGCCATGAACGACGTGGTGGCCCATTCCATGCAGCACATGACGGATGGCGACCTGGCGGCGATGGCAAAATACCTGAAATCGTTGCCGCCATCGAACCCGGCCACACCAGCATTTGTCGCTGATGACAAGCTGGGCAAGCAATTGTTCAGCGGCATCGTCAACTCCAAGGGCGCGCAGCTGTACCTGGACCGTTGCGCCGGCTGTCACCGTTCCAACGGCAAGGGCTACGACAAGGCTTTCCCTGCGCTGGCCGGCAATGCCGTGCTGCAGACGAACGACCCCACGTCGGCCATCAACATCGTGCTGTCGGGCGGCGCCGTGCCGGCCACGCGCACGGCGCCGTCGGCGCTGACGATGGCGCCGTATGCGGACATCTTCAATGACGAGCAGACTGCCCAGGTGGTGACGTTCATCCAGACCAGCTGGGGCAACCGCGGCACGCCGGTGACGGCGGCGCAGGTGGCCAAGGTGCGCAAGGTGTCCGTACCGGTGGAAGCGTCGCAGACGGAGGCGACGTTTGCGGCAGGCCGCCACGGCACCTTCCCGCCTGTGGCGCGCAAGCCGCACCTGAAGGATGCGCCGCTGAAATAATGTGACGGACGAAAAAAATGCCCGCAGCATCTGCGGGCATTTTTTATGGGAACGTTAAAAACTTATTTCATCCACAGGCGCATCGAATCCCAGGCGCGGCCGAAGATCGTTGCCTGGTTGATGGTTTCCAGCGCGACGACCGGCAGTTCCAGCAGGACCTTGTCGTCGACCATCATTTTCAGCTTGCCGACAGGGGCGTTTTCAGCCAATGGCGCGACCAGCGGGTCCTTGCGTTCCAGCACAGGTTTCATCTTGGCAGCCGTGCCTTTTGGTACGGTGACGAGCACATCGCGGGCGAAACCGATTTTCACGGTGCTTTTCGAACCCTTCCACACTTCCGGCGTGGCCACGGCCTGGCCCTTCGAGTACAGCTTGACCGTATCGAAGTTCTGGAAGCCCCAGTTCAGCAGCTTCTGGCTTTCCTGCGTGCGGGCCTGGTCCGACGAGGTGCCCAGCACCACGGAGATCAAACGGCGCTCGCCCGTGCCGCCTGGACGGCGGGCCGACGCGATCATGCAATAGCCGGCCGCTTCCGTGTGGCCAGTTTTCATGCCATCGACGGTTGGGTCCAGCCACAGCAGGCGGTTGCGGTTAGGCTGGGTGATCTTGTTGTACGTAAAGCTCTTGATGGAATCGATTTTGTAGAATTCCGGGTAATCGGCGATCACGCGCTTGGCCAGCACGGACAAGTCTTGCGCCGTGGAATAGTTATCGGGGCTAGGCAAGCCATGCGGATTGGCAAAACGCGTGTTTTTCAGACCCATGCGCTGGGCTTCGCGGTTCATCAGCACGACGAACGTGCCTTCATCGCCGGCAACGGCTTCCGCCAACGCCACGGCGGCATCGTTACCCGATTGAATCATCAGGCCGTGCAGCAAGTCGTCGATCGAGACGGGGGTGGCCGGGTCGATGAACATCTTCGAGCTGCTCGAATCGACTTTCCATGCGCGCACGGACACGTTTACTTTTTGGTCCAGCGCCAGTTTCTTTTCGCGGATGGCGGCAAACGTCAGGTAAGCCGTCATGATCTTGGTCAACGATGCCGGCTCGATGCGGGCGTCCGGATCTTGCGAAGCAATGATCTGGCCACTGGTGGCGTCAAGCAACAGCCAGGACTTGGCGGCGATGGTCGGGGCTGGAACGCTCTGGGCGTAGGCGGCGGAAAAGAAAAATACACTGGAGGCCAGTGCCGCTAAAAGTTTTTTCATGGAGGCTGGTCTGCGAGAAAAAGATGAAGGCTGAGGGCCATGCTGTTGCTGCTTGCATGGCCGCGTGGAAAAAACGGATCAATTATAGCCGTGGAGGCGCTAGTAAGCCCACACTTCAATGATCATCTGCTGCGATTGCGGGTTTGTCACCATGCCACAGGGCAATCACGAGGTTCTTGATGTGATTGAGCTTGCGGTGGAAAAAGTGGTCGGCGCCGGGGATCACGATCACGGGAATGTCTTGTGGACGGGCCCAGTCGAAGACGGCGGACAGGGGGATTGTGTCGTCCAGTTCGCCGTGGATCAAGATGGTGTCGGCGGGAATATCGGCCATGGCCCACTTGCCGGCCGCGCTGCCGATCAGCGCCAGGCGCTCGACGGGCGTGCCGGCGGCGGCCAGGCGTTCCTGCAGTTTCGATTGCACGAAGGTGCCGAACGAGAAACCGGACAAGGCCACGGGCAAGCCCGGGTACAGGCCACGCATGTGTTCATACAGCAACTGCATGTCGTCCGTCTCGCCCACGCCATGGTCGTGTACGCCTTCGGAAGCACCGACGCCGCGGAAATTGATGCGCGCCACCACGTAACCGAGGGCGACAAACGCGCGCGCCAGGGTTTGCGTGACCTTGTTGTCCATCGTGCCGCCGTACAAGGGGTGCGGATGGGCAACGAGGGCGATGCCGCGCGGAGTGTCTGCCGGGAAATCGAGCAAGCCTTCCATGCTGCCTGCATGGCCGGCGAGGGTAAATTTTTCCGAGTTTCTGTTCATGAGGCTCATACTGGTGGGTATCTCTTAAATTGGCATTAAATCTTGAGGCGTTCGACGATTTTGCCGCCCACCAGGTGCGTATCGATGATTTCATCGATATCACTGGTGTCGACATAGGTGTACCAGGTCGCTTCCGGATAGATCACCAGCAGCGGGCCTTCTTCGCAGCGGTCCATGCAGCCGGCCTGGTTGATGCGGATCTTGCCCGCGCCATTCATGTCGAGTTCCTTGATGCGGCGCTTGCAATGCTTTTGCGCCGCTTCCGCGCCATGGTCGCCGCAACTGTTGCGGCCGTCTTCACGTTTATTCATGCAGAAAAAAACGTGGCGTTCAAAATACGGTGCGTCGCTCATACTATGCTCCTGCTGATCATCAATGCGCCATGATAACGCTTATGGGTGGTCTTCGCGACGCTGGCGCTGCACATCTTCCTGCCGGTTCAGGCGGTGCGAGGGCAGGCACAGGAACCACAGGGCCATGAAGGGCCACAGCAAGGCGAGGAATTGCGCCGCGCCATTGAAATTGAGGAACTTGCCTTGTACCCAGCCTTGCAAGGTTGACATGAAATACGGGTTGATCGGCGTCGTATTCACCATCACCAAGCTCAGCAGCAAGGTGGCGGCCGCGATGCGGCGCTGCGCCACGTGCGGCGCGAACGCCAGGCCGCCCAGCATGATCAGGCCGATCAAAAAGCCGCCCTGGGCGCCCGGTGTGATCCAGACGAAGGCGTTTTCCGGGGAAAACAGCAGCGCGCTGGCCATCGAACGCACGGTCAAGGCGGCGGCGATCAGGATCAGCATTAATATCGTGCGCGGCGCGGCGCGGCGTAGCAGGCACAGCAAGGTCAGCACGGCGCCCGTCATGCCGCAAGCCGTGATGATGGTTTCCGAAAGCCAATATTGCTCGACCGTCAAGACCACGTCGGGACGCAGATACGTGGCCAGGTCGATGTCGACGCCGGCCAGCTGCGACAGCCAGTCCGACAGGATGGGCAGCAACTGGCCCAGGCCGAACAGATAGCCTTGCGGATAGATTTGCGCCAGCGGCCACAAGGCCACCAGCACCAGGCCCTGGCTGGCGTGCTGGGCAAACCAGCGCTGGCGCAAGCGGTACAAATGGCTATGGTCGAGCAGCTTGCGCGCCGTCAAGGCGCCGATGATGGAACCGATAAAGCAGCCGGCCGCATTCGTATAAAAGTCCAGATTCGACGATACGCGGCTGGGCAAATAGGTTTGCACGGCTTCCATGCTGCCGGAAATGAACATGCCGCACAGGCTGGCGACGATGACGGCAAAGAAACCCGTGATCCTTGGAAACAGCGAATACACGATCAGCGCGCCCAGCGGGATGTAGCCGACGACGTTGATGCCCACGTCAAAGCCCGTCCAGTAGCGGGGCATGCGCGTGTTTTCCAGGAACGTCAGCGGCGACAGGCCATTGCTGTGCCAGCCCGTGAACGGGAACCAGCTGGCGTACACGATCAGGAAGACGTAGGCGAGCAGGGTCGCGCGCGATACGGGCGAGGAACGGACCGGCGGCAGCGGTGCCGCCGGGCTGGCTGGGGATGCGGGGTCGGTCATTCTTTCGTGATATTCAGCGTGCCCAGCCAGGTCAGCAGGTCGGCGGCGATGGCGTCCGAAGCCGCCGCCAGCGCCTGCGCGCCCCCTTGCGCATCGGCGCTGCCGGCCGGTCCGCTGCGGCTGAAGGTTTTCTGGTCGATCAGGCGGTGGCCGCGAAACAGCGAGGCGCGCAGCGACACGTGGCCGCTGCTTTGCGTCTGCGTATCGAAGTTTTGCGAAAAATCATCGACGTCGATGCGCAGCAGGGGCATACCGGCGGCCGCGTCCGTGGTCGACAGCACTTTCACGCCGCTTTGCGCCACGCGGGTTTTCAGGCGCTGGCTCAGCAGTTGGAGCGGCGGCGTGTTCCAGCGGTTGTAGGCGTACGGCCGCGATTGCTGCGCATCGGCGTACAGCAGCCGGTAATACATGCGCTGGCTGTCGAGCCAGGATGGACCGTTGGCGTCGGCGATCACCAGCACGGGCACGGCTGGCGCAGCTGTTGCCGCTGCCAGCGGCGCGGCCGGGCCGAAATCATAGAAAGTGGGGACGGGACCGCGGCTGGCGCAGCCGCCCAGCAGGAATGCGGCGGCCAGGATGAGTGCGCTGAGATTGAGTGGAATAGGCATGCGGTATTCTCCTTATTTGCCCGGTGCCGAAAAACCGGGCTCGCCCGGACCGGGCGGGATGTCTGGGGCGCCGAACAAGATGCTCTGCGGCTGTTCATTGAGCGTGCTCATGGTGGTTTTCAGGGCACGCATCGAGGAACGCGCCTCGCCGCTCAGCTCGATTACCTGTGGCAAGACTTCCAGCGACACGCCATTGGCCACCGTTTCCACGGAGGTGCCGACCCGGTCGACCGTGCCATTGACCTTGTCGAGCACGCCGCCGGGCGCCTGGATATCGTTACCCAGTTTTTTCCACGTGGCCGTCAGGTCCGACACGTTCTTGCTGGCCGTGCTGACGGCCGTCAGGGTTTGCCGCGTCTGTTCCGTCAGCTGCGGCAATTGCGTCAGGGTGGGCTCCAGTTGCTGCGGAATGGCGCCAAAGGCCTTGGCGGCCTTGCCCACTTCAGTGAAAGCGCCCAGCATGGCGGCCTGGTTGTCGGGGCTGAGCAGGTTGTTGACCTTGTTGGTGATCTGTTCGGCCTGGTCGAGGATGCGCTTGCCCCGTTTTTCCAGCTGGTCGAGCAAGCCGGCGCGCAGGGGAATCAGCGACGGCTTGTCCTTGCTGGTGCCCAGCAGTTTCGAGCCCACCTGTTCATCGTCGAGCTGGATGTAGGCGATGCCCGTCACGCCCTGGTAGCCTAAAGTGGCAAAGGTAGTGTTGGTGACGGGGGTATCGGGCGCCACGCTGATGTGCACGAGGATTTGCCCCGCCTTTTGCGTATCGAAGTCGATGGCGTCGACCTTGCCCACTTCCAGGCCCCGGTAGCGCACGGTCGCCTGCGGGTTCAAGCCCGGCACGGACAGGGTGGTGGCGAGCAAATACGGCACCCGTTCCACGCGGTCGCGGTTGAACCAGACGCCGAACAGGATGGCGGCCACCAGCAGGGTGAGTGTAAAAAATCCCGTCATCAGGGCATGTGATCTGTTTTCCATTACTTCTCCGCTTTCTTGTCTGTGCCGGCGTCGTCGCCTGGCTGTGCCGCCTTGCCCGCCACCGCCGCCTGTTTTTCATCGAGGACGGCCAGCGCGCGCTTGCCGCGGTCGCCGAGGAAAAATTGCTTGATGAACGGGTGGTCGACTTCGATCACCTCGCGCGTGGGGCCGATGGCGATCACGTGTTTTTCTGCCAGTACGGCGATGCGCGTGGACAGGGCGAACAAGGTGTCGAGGTCATGCGTGACCATCACCACCGTCAAGCCCAGCTCGCGGTGCAGCGACTGGATCAGGGCAACAAAACTTTCCGACAAGTCCGGATCCAGGCCGGCCGTTGGTTCGTCGAGGAATAGCAGCTTCGGTTCCAGCGCCAGTGCGCGAGCCAGGGCCACGCGCTTGATCATGCCGCCCGACAAGTCAGACGGCATCTTGAGCGCATGTTCCGGGCCCAGGCCCACCATATTCATTTTCAATAATACCGCGTCGTGCACCAGCGCTTCTGGCAGCACGCGCAATTCGCGCATCGGCTGGGCCACGTTGTCGAACACGGTCAGGGCCGAATACAGGGCGCCTTGCTGGAACAGCATGCCCCAGTGGTTGCGCAACTGTTGCAGCTGGTCGGAACTTGCGCGGTTGATATCTTCGCCAAAGACTTTGACGCAGCCGCGCGCCGGATGTTCCAGGCCCAGCATCTGGCGCAGCAGCACCGTCTTGCCCGTGCCGGAGCCGCCCACGATGGAAAGGATCTCTCCCCGTTCGATTTCCAGGTTCAAGTCCTGGTGCACGACGGTGCGGCCGAACTTGGTCCACAGATTGGTGATTTCCACTACTGGCGCGCTGCCGTGCAGGTTGAACTGGCCCTCGTTGCCAGTGCCGCAAGCGATATCGGTGTCGTCCGCCATCAGTAGCCCACTCCATTGAAGACGATGGCAAACACGGCGTCGGCCAGGATCACGACGGTGATGGCCGTGACGACGGCGGTGGTGGTGCCGCGCCCCAGGCTTTCCGTGTTGGCCTTGATGCGCAGGCCGAAGTGGCACGAGACAAGGGCGATCAGCATGCCGAAAATCACGCCCTTGCCCAGGCCGATCATGTAGTTGGCCAGCGGCACGGCGTCCGGCAGCTTCTGGATGAAGTAGCGGGCCGACAGGTTCAATTCCACCTTGGCCGCCACCATGCCGCCGATCAGCGCGGCCGTATCCGTCCAGATGACGAGCAGGGGCATGGAAATGGCCAGGGCCAGCACTTTCGGCATGATCAGGCGGAAACCGTGCGAAATGCCCATCACCAGCATGGCGTCGAGTTCTTCCGTGACGCGCATGACGCCCAGTTGGGCCGTGATGGACGAGCCCGAGCGCCCGGCCACGAGGATGGCGGCCAAGAGCGGCCCCAGTTCGCGGATGACGCTCATGCCCAGCAGGTTGACCAGGTAGATGTCGCCGCCAAACGCGCGCAGCTGCTGCGCGGACAGGTAGGACAGCACGACGCCGATCAGAAAGCCGACGAGAGCCGTGATGCCCAGCGCCTGGAAGCCCGCATGGAAGATGTTGGCGGAGATTTCACGCCATGGTCCGCGCATGGGATGGCGCGCGAAGCGGCCGATATCCTGCGTCACCTGGCCGACCAAGGCAATAAAGCCCTTCAAATGTTCGAAAAACAGCAGGATGGCCATGCCCAGTTTCATCACGGGCGTGAGGCGGTTGGCGCGCGAGGGCGGCGTGGTCAACGGCCCCGTTTCTTCGATGCGCCGGAAAAACTCTTCCTGCGACGGCGCCAGGGTCAGCTGCGCGGGGCGTTGCCTGCCCCAGGCATTCCAGAACAGCTGAGCGCCGATATGGTCCATGCTGTCGATGGCTGACAGGTCCCATTGCGCCTTCGTGTCGCCCTGCAAGGGCTTGAGCTGGGCGTCGATGGCCTTGATGGCATTGTCATGCGCCAGCGCGTGCACCTGCCAGGTGCCGCTGGCAGTGACAAGGGCTCCCTGTTGGGAGCTGGTCTGGGAGAGGGTCAGTTTCGGCGATTGTACAGTCGGCATCGTGCCAGTTTAAGGGAGAATGGCGCAGACCGCCACCGCTGTTCAATCGCCGGCCCCTCAGGACGCCAGGTGGCGCGCCTGTCGCTGCGGCAGGGAGACGTCCGGACGCACCTTGGCGCTGCTAGTACTCACTTCGCTTGGCTTGGCGTGCGCGGCCGCCTGCGCGCCGCCCGCATAGTCGCTGGCCACGAGGGCGTTGGCCTCCAGCGCGCTCATGCCGCGCGTCTGCAGCCATTGCGCCACCAGCTTGGCCAGGCGCTCCATGGCGATGCGGTGGGTGGCGTCCGTGTGGGCATACAGCCAGTTCGAAAAATCCATGAAGTTTTCAAACGGCGCGTCACCGAGCATCCATTGCACCGTATTGGCGAAGCGGCCCGAGTTGGCGACCAGGTCCCAGTAGCGGGCGAAGCGCACGAGGCGCTGCATGCTCATGAAATCGAGCTGCTTGTTCGCCAGGATGGTGTAGGGCGGGTGCGGGTCGAACACCATGCCATAGTTTTCCGTATGGCGGATGATGGGCGTGCCGCGCAGCCGCTTTAATATGCCGAACTGGATTTCATGCGGTTTTAAGGCCACCAGCTTGTTGAAGCCGGCCGCGAAGCTCGCTTCATCCTCGCCCGGCAAGCCGGCGATCAAGTCCACGTGCAAGTGGGCGTTCGATTCCTCGCACAGCCAGCGGATGTTGTCGGCCGCCTTTTGATTGTCCTGCTTGCGGCTGACCAGCGATTGCACGTCCGGATTGAAGCTCTGGATGCCGATCTCGAACTGCAGCGCGCCGGGCGGAAATTTGCTGATGCCTTCCTTCAAGGCGTCGGGCAAGTGGTCGGGCACCAGCTCGAAGTGGGCGTAGATCGGGTCGTCCGGATTCGCCTCGATCTTGTCCAGGAAGAACTGCATGATCTTCAGGCTGGTCTTGATATTCAGGTTGAACGTGCGGTCGACGAACTTGAACAGGCGCGCGCCGCGCGCATGCAGGGATTCCATCTCGGCCAGGAAGTTCTCGAGCGCGAAGGGCCAGGCCGTCTTGTCCAGCGCCGACAGACAGAATTCGCACTTGAACGGACAGCCGCGCGACGCTTCCACGTAAATCGTGCGGTGGCGGATATCGTCATCTGTATACAAGGAGTAGGGCAGCTGCAGTTCCGCCAGCGGGGCTTGCACGCCCGCGTGGATCTTCATCAGCGGCTTTGGTCCGTTGAGGATCTCGCCGCACAGCTTGGGGAAGGTGACGTCGCCCCAGCCCGTGATCAGGTAGTCGGCCAGCCTGACGATCTCTTGCTCGCCCGCCTCATGCGACACTTCCGGCCCGCCCAGCACGATGACGACTTCGGGCGCCACGCGCTTGAGCATGGCCACCAGTTTGGTCGTTTCCTCGACGTTCCAGATATACACGCCAAAACCGATGATGCGCGGCTTGTTGATGAGGATGCGCTCGACCAGTTCCGTGGTTTTCGTGCCGATGACGAATTCCTGCAGCCGCGTCTGCGCTTGCAGCGGCCCCATATTGGCCAGCAGATAGCGCAATCCCAGCGAGGCGTGGGTGTAGCGGGCGTTCAGGGTGGAGAGCAGGATGGTCATGGCGGCGATGAAAACGGCGAAACCGCTATTTTACGCTGTCGCGTCAGCTGTGCGCTGCGGCAACAAATGCCATGTTACCATTTGTCAATAATTACCAACTTGTCAATGCTGTGGCAGGCTAAAAGGATACAAGGTGCTGGCGAAAAAAGTACTCAATAAAAAAGTCCTCGTCGGGACGCTGGCCGGCGTGGCCGTGGTGGCCGCCGCACTGGTCGGCTACCGGGTGTTTGGCTGGGGCGCGATGGGGCCGGTCAACGGCTTGAAGCTCGATTTATCCCGGCCCGATGCGCTGGTCCGCACGAAAAGCTTGTCGGCCTTGCCGCGCGACTTGCTAACGGTGCCGCTGGCGCGCGACGTGCTGCGCGAGGATTTCCTGTTCTATTATGAGCAGAGCGAAGACCAGCTGGGCCTGAAGGGCAGTTTGCGCCGCATCGCCTATGAACATGAGCTGGGCTGGGGCGACCAGTTGCTGCGCATGGTGCTGGACCAGCCGGCGGAAGTGGCCTTATGGCGCGACGCCGACGGCTCGCTCAAGCACTTTGCCATTGCCGTGTCGCGCAGCCAGCTCACGCGTTTGCTCGAGGAAGCGGGCAAGATCGCCCTGAAGGATACGCAGATGCGCGTGGCCGGCAGCTTGCGCGTCGATGGCGGCCAGGTGCCCGTGTATGCGCTGAACTACGCTTACCAGCGCACCTTGCTGTTTGCCGCGCATGGCCAGCGCCTGGTCATCCTGTCCCATCCCGGCATGCTGTATGGCGGCAGCGATGGCAAGCATGGCGATGGCACGGCCGAGAAAACCGTGGCCAGCCTGCTGGCGCCGGAGCCGGCCAAACAGGACGTCTTCCATGCGCAATTCCATCTCGACAGCGCCGCGCCCGAGGGCCACAGCATCGCCGTCAAGGCGGACTTCCTGTCCTTCGGCTACCAGCCTTTCTTTGGCGCGTTAGAGGCGCTGCGCTTCGATTTTCAACAGGGCGCCTGGCAATCGAAGGTGCTGCTCAATGCCGACAAACTGAAAAACGGCGGCTACGACAGCAGCGCCTTGTGGCCCGTGCTGCCGCACAATCCGAGCGCCTGTTTCAGCGTACCCGTCGACTGGACCGCGCTGCAGCCCGTGCTCAAGCGCCTGGGCAGCAAGACATCGGAGCCGGTGGCGCCGCTGGCCGGGCACTTGCAAGGCCCCGCCGCCGCCTGCTGGTACGGCACTTCGCGGCTGCATACGCCGGTTTTTGTCGCCACCCGCAGTGCGCAGGCCGGCGATGACGCTGTCTATGGCAGCCTGTTCGAGGCGGCCATCGGCGGCAAGGACCCCGTGCGCAAGACCACAGGGAAGGATGGCGCCGTTCGTTGGGAGCGCAGCGTCGCCACGGCCTTGGGCCAGTCCACGCCGGCGCTGGCCGTGGCTGGCAATACCGTTGTCTTTTCCGCCGACGGCAAGCTGGTGGACCAGGTGCTGGCCGTGCGCCGCAAGCAGGCGCCGGCCGCCAGCGACTTGCTGCCCGATGGCGCGCGCACGATCGGCCTGATCGCGCCGGCGTCGCTGGCCCGCCTGATCCAGCTGGAAGCCTTCGACACCCTGCCGGCGAATAACGAGCCGGTACTGCGCGCAGCCGCCAACGAACACTTGGTGCCACGCCTGAACGCCTTGAAAAAATATCCGCCGCTGCGCATGGTGCTCAAGCGGCAGCCAGCCAGCGGCACGTCGTGGGAAGCGCTGGAATGGCAGGAGGCCGGGCGATGACGCTGTGGCATGGGCGGCATGGACGCCGTGCCGCCTTGCGATCGCTGGCGGCTTGTGCCGCCACCGTGGCAATGCCCGCCTGGGCCCTGCGCGCGGCCGCCGAACAGCAAGTGCAGCTGTCGCAAGCCCAGAGCCGCGCCTTCCAGGCCTGGATGCTGCGCATCGTCAACGCGCAGATCGAACGTGGCCCGTCGCCGCGTTGGACGCACCGCGATTGCGCCGGCCTGGTACGCTTTGCCGTCAATGAGGCGCTCACCGTGCATGACGCGAAGTGGCTGCATGCGAACGGCATCGCCAGCGACCGGCGCCTGCCGCCCGAGCTGGAACTGGACGCGAAGCAGGCCGCCTTGCGCAACCGCTGGGTGCAGACGGGCGGCAATGTCGGCCACTTCGTCACGGCGCTGGCGCTGGTACAGCACAACAGCCGCTTCATCGCCCGCGAAATCAGCCAGGCGCTGCCCGGCGACCTGCTGTTTTTCGACCAGGGCGACGAACAGCATTTGATGGTCTGGATGGGGGCGCGCATCGCCTACCACACCGGCACCGTCACCCCCGACGACAATGGTCTGCGGACCGTCGATATCAAAGAACTTACGAGCTGGAAGGACACGCGGTGGCAACCTGTGGTCAACAATCCCAATTTCGCCGGTGTGTTCCGGCTGGCGTTCCTGTCATGAAGCTGTTATTTGCCGGCCTGCTGGCGCTGCTCATGCTGGGCAGCGCCTCCGCGCAGCAGCGCGAGCCGAGCAACTACACCACTTTCAAGGGCGAACCCTTCTTCCTGCTGTCGGACGCCAGTTACGGCAGTCTTGATGAAGCCCGCGTGCGCCTGGAGGTGCCGGGCCGCGACATGGGACGCATGAATCTGGAAGCGTATTCGGGCGCCGACATCGTCGTCTACCGCGTGCCCGAACCGATGGAATTCCTGAAAAAGCAGCGCAATCTGCACCGCATCCAGGTCGAGGGTAATTATCAGGGCGAAGGCCTGGCCAACACCTTGAGCTTTTTGTGGGATAGCTGGTGGAAGCAGTCGCGCCTGGCCTGGCGCAAGCTGTTTTCCGGCGAGGCGCGCCTCGCGGTCACGAAAGAGCAGCCGCAACTGGCGACCAACGACGCGATTCGCCGGCGCACCGTGTTCGCCAACCATCCGCAGTACAAGCCGATCAAGGGCATGGAGCTGGTCGACAGCTTCCGCTATCCGATCTGGCAAGCCAAGGCCATCGCGCCGCCGAAAGGCGTCAAGCTCGATGGCTCCAGCAGCGACTTCATCGTTGCCGGCGCCGGCAACGTGATGATCCCTCTGGGCAAACGCAAGCCGGGTTTGTACCTGATCGAAGCGATCATCGGCGAGCACCGCGCCACCACTTTGGTATTCGTGTCGGATACGGTGGCCGTCACCAAGGTGTCGTCCGGGCAGATGCTGGTATGGACGGCGCGGCGCGACAACAGCGCCGCCGTGGCGGGCGCCAATGTGGCGTGGACGGACGGCACCGGCGTGCTGCAGTCGGCTGTCACCGGTGCCGATGGTGTCGCCTCGCTCGAGCGCGGCAGCCCGGAACACACCTATGTGTTGGGCCAGGACGGCGCCGGCGGCGTGTTCGTGTCCGAGAATTTTTACTATGACAGCGAGATCTACAACACCAAGATTTATGCGGTGACGGACCGGCCCCTGTACCGGCCGGGCGACGAAGTCAACGTCAAGTTTTTGGGACGCGAATTTACCTCCGCACGCAACTCGCAGGCGGCAAGCGCGGCGCCGATCAGCTTGACCGTGCTCAATCCGAACGGCACGCCGCTGCTGACGCAAACGCTGCAGCTGTCCGGCGACACGGGTGCCGACACGCGCTTCCGCCTGCCCACGGAAGCCACCGCCGGCGGCTATGAACTGCGTTTCAATTACAAGGATGGCGTGTATGGCGCGGCTTTCCGCGTGGCCGAATACGTCAAGCCGCACTTTGAAATCAATGTCCAGCCATCGAAGCCGGAATTCAAGACGGGCGAGGCGGTCAAGGGCAATATCGCGCTGCGCTACCCCGATGGCAAACCCGTGAAAAACGCAAAGATGACCTTGTCCTTGCGCGGCCAGCAAAACACCATGGTCGAAGGCGAACTGCGCTACAGTGGCCTGTTCCCCGTGGCCTTGAAGACCGAGGAAGTGACGAGCGACGGCAGCGGCAATGTCGACTTCAGCTTGCCGCCCGCCGCCGATCCCTCGCGCTACATCTTGACCGTGCTGGCGACCGATGGCGCGGCCTACCGCGTCAAGGCGACGCGCGAGCTGATGATAGAACGCTCGAGCAGCAGCTACCAGCTGAAGGCCACGCGCCAGTTTTCCGATCCGGGCCAGGCCGTGCATTTCGATTTGCTGGCCGATGGCCAGGGCGCGGCCAAGCCCGTGCGCTGGGAGATGGTGCAGCTGGAAAAACAGAGCAAGACCGACGGTGCGTTCGATCCAAACGCCAAAGGCTGGGACGTGACGTTCCCCGCATCGGGCTCGTACCAGCTGGCGCTGCGCGACGAGCGCGGCAACCTGCTGGCCGCCGCCAGCCACTGGGTCGCCGGTGATGGAATTCAGACCACGCCGGGCAGCATCGAGATCGTGCTGGACCGCGCCCGCTATCGTCCGGGCGATACGGCAGAGGCCTTGATCACGTTCTCCGACAAGGTCGACCAGGCGCTGTTGACGCTCGAGCGCGACAAGGTGGAACACCATGGCTTGATGGCAGGCGCCGCTGACTGGTACCAGGCGAAGCGCGTGGCGCCGCGGCAGTGGATAGTGCGCATCCCCGTAAAAGAAGAGCATGGCCCGAACATGACGTTCTCGGTGGCGTACACGCGCAATGGCGATTTCGTATTCGAGAACGCCGGCCTGCAAGTGATCGAGCCGCGCATCGCGCTGCAGTTCAAGAGCGACAAGGAGGTCTACCAGCCGGGCGAGAAGGTCACGCTGGACGTGAAGGCGACCCTCGATGGCAAGCCCCTGAGCACCATGGTGGCGCTGGGCGTGGTCGATGAAATGATCTATGTGCTGCAGCCGGAAATCGCGCCGGACATCGGCGACTTTTTCTATCACCCGCGCCGCAACAACGTGCGCACCACGGCCAGCCTGTCCTTCATCAGCTACGACATGGCGCAGGGTCGCACGGCCGGCGCGCCGGCGCGCCACAATTACAACGAGCGGGGCGTCAAGGTGCTGGAACGTCCGCGCCGCGACAATATTGATACGGCCTACTGGGCGCCATCGCTGAAGACCGACGCGAATGGCAATGCGCGCGTGAGTTTTACCATGCCCGATGCGCTGACCCGCTGGAGGATCACGGGCCGCGCGATGGATGAACAGGGGCGCGTCGGTCAGCGCACGGCCTATCTGCGTTCCGATAAAAACTTCTATGCCAAGTGGACGGCGCCCGACTGGATGCGTGCTGGCGATGCGCCGCGCGCTTCGGTGGCCGTGTTCAACCAGACGGGCAAGGAGCAGGCGCTCGACGTCGTTCTCTCGGGCGGGGCACAGCCGAAGACGGAAAAATTGACCGCCAAACCGGGTGTCAACTACGTCGAATTTCCGTTGGCGGCTGGTAGCGGGCCGCTGCGCCTGGAGCTGAAACAGAGTGGCAAGCTGGTCGACGCCTTGGACACGGCCATGCAAACCTTGCCCGCCGCGTGGAGCAGCCCGCGCTCCTTGGTGCTGCCGCTCGATGGCGCCACTGGTGATATTCCACTCAAGCTGCCGGCGGACGCGCGCAATATCCGCGTCTCGTTCGCCCAGGGTGCGGCCAGCCAGTTCGCGCGCATCGCCGACGACCTGATCGACTATCCGTATGGCTGCGTCGAGCAGACGGCCAGCCGTTTGATTCCGCTCGCGCTGGCCACGCAAAGCCTGGGGCCGGACGCGGGCGCGGCAAGCGAACGTTTGCAAACGCTGCTCACGGCGCAGCGCCTGCGCCTGGTGTCCATGGCCGGTCCGAACGCCGTCTTCGGCTGGTGGGGCAATGCCACGGCCGGCAATGCATTGATGACGGCCTACGCCTATTACGCCGATTGGTACGCGGCGCGCGCGCTGCACATCGAGCTGCCGCCCGAACATTGGAACAAGCTGCTGGCCGTCTACAGCGAACATGGTTTGAAGGATGCGATGGGCGACCGCGCGCTGGTGCTGTGGATGGCGCGCGAGATGGGCCTGCCCACGCAGACCCTGGCGGCGGGCCTGGTGGACGACAGCGCGATTGCCGTCCTGGGCGGCAAGCCGCGCCAACCTGGCGACACGAGCAGCCTGCTGCTGGGCGGAGCATCTGACCGCGAAGCGCAAGCGATGGGCCTTGGCCTGGTGGCGCTGGTGGCCAGCCAGAATGGCATCGCCCTGCCGCATGGGCTGCAACTGCAAGTGGCCAGCTCGTGGCAGGTGCTTCGCGAGTCCAAAGCGCCGGTGGCGCAAGCCTTGCTGATGCTGGCCGGCGAAGTGCCGGCTACCCAGGCCGACGCCGTGCTGGCCGGCGTGCGCGCCGAGATGCCGACCCTGGATCGCGCGATGACCTTGATGTGGGTGCAAAAGAAGCTGGGCGGTGCATCGTTCGGCAAGGGGCCGGCCGTCACGCTGGACGGCGCCTGGCAAAAACGCGACAGCCGCAGCGGCCAGCCGGTCTGGCACTGGACGGACGCCAAGGGCGCGCCGGATAAATTACGTCTCGCCGCACCGGCGTCGGCCGGCACGGTGGCCGTGCTGCAGTACGACAGCCACGCGGCCGAAGCGCAAACCTTGCCGGTCGCCGTCGAGCGTCGCATCCTGCGCATGAAGGCGGGCAAGGGCGGTTACACGACGGAGCTGGTCAAGCCGGGCGAAGCGCTCAGCACGGACGCGCTGTACCTCGATGAAATCACTTTAAAAGCAGCGCCGGGCGCGAAGCACCGTTTTGGCTTGCTGGAAGTGGCGCTGCCGCCTGGCGCGATGGTCGAATCGACTACCTGGGGCATGGTCATGGCGGGCGACAAGCCGGCCGCGCTGGAACGCGCGCGCCACACCGAGCGCCGCGACGGCTACGCCGTGCCGGTCGAGCCTTTGACTGGCGAGGTGACCGTGCGCCATTTGCTGCGCTTTGCGCAGAAGGGCAGTTACGTGCTGCCGCCGGCGCGCTTTTACGGCATGTACCAGCCGGAGCAGAAAGCCTTCGAAGGCGGCGGCAAGACCACGCGCGCGCTGAAGGTCGAGTGATGGGCTTTGTACGTCCTGCTTTGATGGCTGCCTTGCTGCTGGCCGCTCCTGCCTGGTCTGCATCGCTGGACGTGGCCTGGTGGCGCGACGGCAAGATGGAAGTGCGGCAGCTGCGCCAGGGCGGCACAGCGCCGCCGCCGTTTGACGGCGCGCGGCAAGTGCCGCTGGCCAGCCTGTGGAAGCTGTTCGTATATGTGTATGCGAGTGATAACAAGGTGGCGATGCCGGATTACCGCTGCGGCGGCCGCGATCCGGAAGAAGTGTATTGCTGCGATGCGGGCCAGAGCATCGGCCATGACGCGGCGCTGGCGCAATCGTGCGGCCCATTTTTCTCGCCCAAGCGGCTGATGATCGCGCCGGCCTCATGGCGCCAGTACTGGACCGGCCGCCTGGGTAGTGCGCCGGCCGGCGACTTTGCCTGGCTGTCCGACCCTGCGCAGCTGGCACCAAAGCGCACGGTGCGCCTGGACAGCCTGCTGCGCGCGCTCGACAGCATCCCGGCCGCCAGCCGCGTGGACGCGGAAGCGGCGCTGCTGCGCGTGGTGCTCGATGGGCGCGGCGCCGGCACGGCACGCTGGTTCGGAAGCCAGCTGCGCGTCAAAACGTATTCCTGGCACGAGCAGCGCCGGGCGGATAAACGCATCGGCGGCGCGGCCGGCTGGCTGGCCGACGGCACGCCGATCTGGTTTGGCGGCGCGGGCGGCAGCAGCAATGTCTTTGAACAGTGGGCGCCCAGGCTGGCCGCCAGCTTGCCGAAAGTGGGCGCGGCCGACGATGGCGGCTGTGTGGTGGTCGATTACTTCAAGCGCTATCCGATCCGTGCCGTGCGCGGCGAGCGTGGCGTGGCCGCACCTGGCCCGCTCAATGGCCGCTACCATGTGCAATTCGATAATGGCCAGAACCTGGCCTTGCGCAGCAGCGGCGAGTTGATGCTGCTGCAAGAGAAGGGCGGCCGTCCGCAATTGCGCGGCCGCTTCGGCGTCAATGAATATGTGGCGCGCGTGCTTGATCGCGAAGCGAGTACTAATGAGCCGGAAGCGGCCAAGGCGCTGGCGATTGCCGCGCGCACGTATCTGCAGCAGAACGCGGTGACGGTTGCGGGTTGCCAGCAGATCACCGACAGCAGCGCGACCCAGCGCGTCAGTCCCAGCCCGGCCACGCCGGCGGCGCTGGCGATTGCGCGCTGGACCGACCAACTGATCGTCGATGGCGTCACCGTGCGCTATCACAGCAACCAGGCGTCCGAGGGCACGATGGCGTGGAGCGAGGCGGTGCGCCAAGCCAGACAGGGCAAGCACTATGATGAATTGCTGGCGGCGGCTTATCCTGGCGGCGCGCTGAGCACCGTTGGCAACACTGGCGCGCGTTGCCGTCGCCTGGCGCAGAACGAGGATTGGCTGGCGCAGTCCGTGCCGCGCTGGCAGCGCGTGCTGCTGCGCGAGGCAGGCTACGAGGCGCCGCCGCAAGCGCCGCTGGTCTGCGCCTTGCAGAGCGGCGCGCCGTATTCGGAGCAGTCTCGCAACCGTATATATATGCGGCCGCTGGCCACGCGCGAAGACCGCATCACCTTGGCCCATGAATATTTACACCTTGGCCTGCGCCGCCATCCGCGTGGCCAGGACGAAGAATATGTCGAGCGGCTGGCCCGCCGGCTCGTCGACCTTAACCTGGAGGCCCTGTGAGTTCCCCTATCCGCTACTGGATTCCGTTATTGCTATTGCCACTCTGGGCGCAGGCCCAGGTCACCATCGATGCACCGAAGAGCGGCTGGCGCAATTCGGCCGGCGCGCGCGAAGAGTATACGCAAGCGGTCAATTATCCCGCCGCGTCGGTCTACCTGCAGCCGGGCCAGGCTGAAACGGCGCAGATACGGGGGCGTATCGCGGGTGCCGTCAAGGGCAAGCCCGCTACTTTGGTGGTCAATGGCGTGGCGATGCCGATGGAAGTGGGCGAAGACGGCAGCTACGGCCGCCCGTATGGCTTCGGCAGCGGCTCGAACAGCGTGGAAGTACGCTCGCCGGATGGCAGGAGCCGCGCGCGCACCCAGTTTGTCGACAGCTACCAGGGCAAGACCCAGGCGCGTCTGCGTATCGTGCTGTCGTGGGACAGTGCCGGCACCGACCTCGATCTGCATGTGGTCACGCCGGATGGTGGCCACGCCTGGTATGGCAATCGCGTGTTAAAAGATGGCGGCGCGCTGGACGTGGACGTGACGACCGGCTATGGCCCGGAAATCTTTTCCAGCGCCGCGCCCGTGAAGGGTAACTATCACGTTTATGTCAATTACTACGGCAGTGGCGAAAACACTGCCATGCTGACCGTCGCCCGCATATCGATCATCACCAACGAAGGCACGCCGCGTGAAAAACTGCAAAGCTTCCAGGTGCCGATGCGGGCCGCTGGTGAGCTGACCCTGGTGAAATCGTTCGTCTTGCCATAAATGTCTCTTGCGGACACGCTGTTGCTTGGCTATAATTCGCCCCCTCGCTGAACGACGCATGCAAATACCGAGTAAAGCAGGGTGAAAAAAGAAGGTTGACGAAATGCTGCAAACGCTTCATACTCTTCCTTCTTCGCAGCTGACAAACACAACGCTTTGTCGATAGCGCGAAAGTAGCACCGAATACAGTTCTTTAACAATTAACAGTCGATAAGTGTGGGCATTTGATGTAAGTGCAGCAGCGATCTTCGGATCGCTGTAAAACTTAAAATATCAAATG